>JBBSKS010000055.1:0-13663 GCA_038256095.1 Actinomycetales bacterium
ACCAGAGCTGCAAATCGATCCGGCTCAGCGGCCACCAGATTGCACAGGGCCCCGGCGCCCATGCTGACCCCTAGGGCGGCATCAGCGCTGACATGATCAGCGGCAGCGCGGACCTCGTCGGCAAGCGCGGCATACGTCATCTGCGGTGGCGGGGTTGAGGCGCCATGCCCGGCTATGTGCACGAACGACCTGCGCCCAGGGGTAGCGCCGGCAAACGGACGTGTGCTGACAATCGAACCCCCAAGGCCGTGCACGAAGAGCGTCGAGGGCGGGCCAGTGCCTTTGCTCAGGATCTCGAGCGGGCCGGTCGGCCCGTTGATCATCGCGGTCTGGGCGGCGCCCAGCATCACCACGGGCCGTATGGCCCCATATTGTTACCGCCGCCGTTGCGGCCGCGCATGGCCTGGACGGCAGGTCGCACATCGGTGAGGTAGACCGCCGCAGCAACGAAAGCCAGCAGTCCGAAGAGATTCAGGGAGTCTCCCAAGGTGACGACGCCGAGCAAGGCTGCAACACCGGTGACGGCCAGCCAGAAGCCCTTGGTGCGTTTGCCCGCCGCCACAAAGGCTTCAGGTCGTGTGGTGGCGGCGTGCACCACGGCCCACGCCTGCAGAGCCAGCGCCGCAACACCCAGAAACAACAGAATGAAGCCTTGGGCACCGAACAAAAGATCCATCCGCTCAGACTACGGGTCGTTCTTGAAAGGACTATGTGTCGGTCAAGGCCTACGTGTCGACGACGAGGGTGAACGGTCCATCGTTCACCAGCGCCACATCCATCTGAGCGCCGAACTCCCCGGTTGCCACGGTGATGCCCCGCTGACGCAGGTGAGCGACCACAAGGTCGACGAGCGGTTCGGCGACCAGGCCAGGGGCTGCGTCGCTCCACGACGGGCGGCGGCCTTTCTTGGTCGAGCCGTACAGCGTGAACTGACTGACCACGAGCACCGCCGGCCGCGCGCTTTCGCTTTCGCCTTCGTGGTCGTTCACGTGTTCTTGGATGGAGGTGTCATCGGCCAGGAGACGGATCTCTGCAATCTTGCGCGCGATCGTGGCGGCCTCGGTGGCAGTGTCGGTGTGGGTCGCGGCGACCAGGGCAAGCACCCCTGTCCCGATCTCGCCCGCGATGCGACCCTCGACGGTCACCGAGGCGCTGTGCACCCGTTGCAGCACCGCCCGCACGTCAGCTCACTGCAAACAGATCGACAGCCTCCACGGCGCCGACAGGCTGTCCGTGTCCGAGAATGCGAGTCTCAGCGATCTTCGCCAGCGCCTCGTCATGATCACTGATGCCCATCGCCTGCAGCGCTTGGATCGTCACGGCGGCTCGGGCGCGCTGCCCGCCATCGGTGATCTTGACCGCGAGCCCACGCCCGTCGGGCAAGCCCACGGCATACACCGACTCGGCACCATCCTTGGCGATTAACCCAGGGACGGCCTCGATCAGCGCGGTGACGTCGCGATCGGTGCCCCCGAGGAACCGAGGGTTGGCGCGGATCGCGTCGGCAACCTTGCCCTGCGGAGTGTGCGATCCGGCAGCGGCCATCGCGCCGAAAGCGCGCGCGAGGCCGGCCAGGCTGATGGCCATCACCGGGGCTCCGCAGCCGTCGATCCCGGTGGTGGCAACATGCTCATTCGAGAGGTCCTCGATGGTGTCTCTCATCGCCCGCTGCAGACGGTGGTCGGGATCCAAATATGTCGAGAGGTCCCACCCCGCAGCGACGCACGTGACGAGCATCCCGGCGTGCTTACCCGAGCAATTCTGCCCCAACGAGGACGGCATGCGACCAGCCGCGATCCACTCGTTCCGCGACGCCTCGTGCAGCGGATAGTCCGGGGTGTTTTGCAGGTCCGTCTCGGTCAGCCCCTCGTCGGCCACGGCCAGGATGCGCTGGACTCCATCGAGGTGGAAGGCCTCCCCGTTGTGACTCGAACTCGCTAGCGCCAACAGCTCGCCCTCAAGCAACACGCCCGAGCGCAGCATCGCCACCGCCTGTATCGGCTTGTTGGACGAGCGCGGAAACATCGGTATGTCGTGGCGTCCGTGGCCAAAGAGCAGCGAGCCATCCGAATTGGTGGCCGCAACGATGCCATGATGCACCGACTCGACGAGGCCCGAGCGGGTGACGGTGGCCACGACGGGCGCGTCGCCCAGGGCGCTGTATGAAGACATGCGCGACACCTTACGTGCGGATCGCCAGCATCTCGCGGGCATCGGTCGTGGACATGGCCGGGCGCTGCATCAGGGTGGCGAAGTCAGCCGCGCGCGACACCAGGTCAGCGTTGTGCTGCACCTGCTGACCGCGCGCCATCATGAGGTTGTCTTCCATCCCCACTCGCAGGTGCCCGCCCAAAGCCAGGGTTGCGGCCGCAATGGGCAGGTGGGCCCTACCTATGCCGGTGGCCGACCAGCTGGTGACTTCGGCCGGCAAGGCGGCGACCCCAGCCACCAACGCGGGCACGGTTCCCGGCATCCCCCCGGGCACTCCGGTCACGAAGTCCACGTGGACCTTGCCACCAAACGGGGGCCCGTGGGTGTCAAGCAGTCGCTGCAGCGAGGCGACGTGGCCCAGGTCGAACAACTCGAATTCCGGCACCACCTCTCGCTCTTGCGCCGCGACGTAGAGGTCGGACATGAAGAGGTAGGGGTTGGTGAAGACGTCATTGCCGAAGTTGACAGTGCCGCAGGTCAAGCTGCAGGAGTCGGGCTCAGCGTCCAGCACCTTCATCCGCGCATCGAGCGGGTCGTGCACCGAGCCTCCGGTGGAGAGCTGGACGATCAGGTCCGTGCTCTCACGCAGGGCTTGCACCGTGTCCAGCAGGCGAGTGGCGTCGAGGGAGGGCCGGTGGTCTTCGCCGCGAATGTGCACGTGAATCAGCGCCGCACCAGCCGCTTCACACCGTTGTGCGGTCTCAACGAGCTCGGTCAGCGTGGTCGGCAGCTGGGGGAAGTCCTCCTTGAGCGTTTCGGCGCCGGTGGGGGCGACGGTGATCATCGTGTGTGGCGACATGGCGTTGCGGGGCATCGTCGGCGCCATCAAGCGGGCCCAATCACCGTCTGCGCTGCGCTGGTGACCCCCGCGGCCAGCTCAACGTCGGGGTCGGTGTTGCGCTTGATCACCGCGAGCGCGATGGGGCCGTCGGTGTAGTGACGGGCGACGCTTGTGAGCTTGCCGATCGAACGACTCGGGGGCGTATCTTCGGCTGCGGTGGGATCACCAACCCGGACATCCTCCCCCTGCTCGGGCAGCGTGTGACCCGAACCGTCGAGATGCAAAAACACGATCCGCCGCGGCGGGCGCCCCAAGTTGTGCACGCGCGCGACCGTCTCTTGGCCGCGATAGCAACCCTTGTGTAGGTGCACAGCGGTGCGCATCCAGTCGAGCTCGTGCGGGATGGTGCGGTGATCGGTGTCCACCCCGACCCTGGGGCGCCACGCAGTCACGCGCAGGGCCTCGGCCGCCCACATTCCAGCCAAGGGCCGCTCCCCAACGGCAGCTTCGAGGTCACCACGCGGCACGATCAGCTCTCGCCACGCTCGGCCTTCTCCCGGGTGGCCTTCGAGCGGCCCGTAGGCCGCACTGTCACCGACCACGCCCGGCCAGGGGTCGAGCCAGGCAATCGACTCGCCGGGGCCAGACTCTGTGCCGATCGGCTCACCGAGCACCGCGAAGTCTTCACTGACGTCTGTGACCTCGACGCGAAGCATGAACTGCATCTTCGTCAGCCACTCCCGCACGGCCTGGGCCGCGCCAGGCTCGGTGGTGATCCAGGTCGTTTCGCCGTCATCAACGATATGCAGCGCGTGCTCGATGTGACCCTTGGGCGACAAGATCAGCGTTTCGATGCTGTGCCGCGGCTCCAACGTCGACATGTGCTGCGTCGTCAATGAGTGCAGCCACGTCAACCGGTCGGGACCACTGACGGTGAGGACACCGCGATGGGAGAGGTCGACGCACGCGAACGACTCGTCCAAGAGACGCTGCTCGCGATTCGGATCGCCGTAGTGAGCGGCCACCCCAGCATCGATACCCGTGGCGACGACCGCCCCTTGACGATTCAGCAGCGGACTTCTCCATTGCGTAGCCATCCCCTCATCGGTCGCCGGGGCCGGTGAGGTGCCATTGCCAGGTTCTGAGCTCATGTGTCCTCTTCTGTGTGGGTTGACGCGGTCTGCGCACACGACCGGCATCGACCGTGGATCGCCATATGCGTCACGTCAGCATCAAAGCCGTGGGTCCGCCGAAGATTCCTTGCCAGGTCCCGAGCCATCTCCGGGTCGGCCTCGATGATGGCCCCGCACTGCCTGCATACGAGGTGGAGGTGGTCGCCGTGCTGTGGCAAGTGGTAGGTCGGGGCACCGTGGTGGACGTGACTGTGACTGACTAGACCTGCCTCGGCTAGCGACTCGAGATTGCGGTACACCGTCGAGGCCGGCAACGTGGGCTCTCCGTCGGCCGCCAGCGCCGCACCCAACTCTTCGGGAGTGGCGTGGCCCTGGCGCTCTAGGGCGGTCAAAACTCGTCGTCGCGGTTGGGTCATCCGCAGCCCGACTCCACGCAGCCGCCCAGCCCAGTCTTGCTCGACGCCCAGCCCCGTCACATTGCCAACTCCCATGTCAGCACGCTACCGCTAGCGGAGCACAAGCATGCACGTCGCCAGCACCTGAGCGGCCTACACTGCGCGGGTGAGCAATGGTCATGAACCCCGTGTGGATGATTTTTTCACGTCTGCCGAGCCGGAGACCAAAGATCCGGTCCGCAAGCGCAGACGCGGGCTTAGGGTCCTCCTAGTCAGCCTGCTCACGCTCGGCCTGCTCCTGGTCGGCGGCGCAGCTTCATACATCGCGTTCTTGAACGACAAGGTCAACAACAACCTCACCTTTGAGCCGCTGCTGACCGATGAGGACGGCAGCGTGACCGGTGAGAGCGGGCGCCTGGAGCCCGTGCCTCAAGAACGATCAGCGTTGGCAGGCAAGTCGTTAAACTACTTAGTCATCGGGTCCGACAGCCGCGACCTCGACGAGGAACGTGGCCGCTCCGACGTCATGGTGCTGGTGCACATCTCCGATGATCGCGACCGGGTCGACCTTATCCACTTCCCCCGCGACTATTTCGTGGACATTCCGGGGTCTTCACGGCCCAACAAGATTAATGCCTCCTACTCCATTGGTGGTGCGCCTTTGGTGGTCGAGACCATCCAGCCGCTGCTCGGCGTGCCCATCGATTCGGTGGCCATCGTGGACTTTGAGAGTTTCAAGTCGCTCACCGACGCGGTCGGCGGGGTCGACGTCAACGTCGCCGAGGCCAGTCCTGGATTCCCCGAAGGCGTGATGACGATGGACGGCGAAACAGGCTTGGATTTCGTCCGCGAGCGCTATGCCCTCAGCCAGGGCGACATCTCACGGGGTCAGCGCCAACAGGCCTTTATCAAGGCCGTCATGCTCAAGACGCTCTCGCCAGGCACGCTGATGAACCCGGCCAAACTCACCTCGGTGGTCGACGCCGCGACCAAGAACCTCACCGTTGACGAAGCCCTCGATATGGGTGATATGCGGTCGCTGGCATTCTCGATGCGCGGCGTCCGCGGCGGAGACATCAACTTCGTAACGGCCCCGTGGACCGGCATCGGCAGCGACGCCGTTGCCGGGTCGATCGTCCTACCGGCCGAGGTGCAACTGGAGAAACTTCAGGAACATCTGCGCGACGACACCATGGGCACCTACGTCGATGATGTCTCCCCGACCGTCGGCTTCAGCAAATAGCCGGTTCGGTATGGCGACAGCTATGGGACGCGCTTGAGCTCGGCGGAGAGGTGGCTGGTCAGCCCCTCACCCATGGCGCTCATGTCCATCGCCCACATCAGATTCGAGTTCACCAAGCCATAGAGCCGGTGGCCGGCCGAATACTCTTTGGCGAACGGGCTGCGCAGCACCCCATCGGTGCGCAACTCCAACTGGGCCGGCTTAGCGGAGCCGACGTACATCTCGACGATGCCGGTGGGGTGGGTCAGCAGGAGCTCGACCTCACCGTCGGGCAACGGGCGAAAGAAGCCACATTCGGTGCCTGAAGGAGCGAGGCGCTCCCCCGACTCACTCAGCAGCCAACTATGGCTGTGGTATTCCAGGAACGGCCGACCGTCGTGGGTGATCTCCACGGCTTGGCCGAAGTTAGCCGACTCGATGGTGGGGTAGCCAACCACCCCGGCGCCTTCCCACTGGCCAATGAGCCACGCCAAAGGCGCTACGTCGGGGTGCATCGTTGGGTCTAACTCGAAAGGCATTCACCCATCGTAGGGTCAGACGGTCAGGGCAGCAGGCACCAGCACCAGCGCCACGGCATACGGAATGATCCCGACGATTAAGACCGAGCACAGCGCCACGACGACCCGGGGTCGCGCATGGGCCATCGTTGCCAGCGGCGCGAAGACACTGCGCACCGCGTGACTGACTCCCGCCGCGGTCACCCCGCACAACACCAGGGCCGACCACGGCCCAGGCATGAAGACGCTGACCAACGCGCCGCAACCACCACCGATCACCAGCGACAGCGGGACAACCCAGGGGGCCAGACGCGGGCCGCCGGGGCGCGCGGCCAAACTCACCACCGCCGAGCAGGCCGCGCCACCCACCGAGGCGAGCGCAAGGGCCGCACCCGGATCGGTGCGGCTCAGCGGCACCAAGAAGGCGGCACACGTGAAGAGGGTCAACGCCAGCAGCACCGCACTGACTGATTCGGCCACCCGGGGTCGCCCGTCTTTGCGCAGCAACTGATGCAGAAACGCCGTGATGATCGACACCGCCAGCGCGCCGGGGAGCCACCTCAGGTGCCCGTCGCCTTCGCTGAGCGTCACTGCCAGCACGATCGCAAGACCACCGAGCAACAGCACACCGACGGTTCCGCGCGGAGTCGGTAGACCTAAGGCCCCGGCCCACCCCCACGCAACGATGCCGATGGTCACCGCAATGGCCAGGGCTGTCGTCGTCGGCCCGGCGAGCGCCGTCAACCCCAGAAAGACCGCAGTGGCGACGACCGAGCCGGTCACCGACACCGAGGACGGCTCAGTGGTCTCCGTCAGCGCAGTCACGCTCGCATTATGGCCTGTTCTGAGATCCTCCTGGCGCTCCATGCTGACGTGCCGCCGATCACCCTTATCCTTTAGGGCGTGGCGGAGATGGCGTTGCTCACACCAGGCGGCTCCGATGGGGCCGTGTTGCGTGTGCTCCCCGCGCTCGACCTGCTGCCCCACCGCGTGCGTGTCGAGAGTCTCGATGCCGCTTCGCTCCTGCGCGGACCCGAGCCCGAGATCATCTTGGTGGACGCCGTGGCCGACATGGTGGCGGCGCGTTCGACCCTGCGCACTATTGCCGCGATGGGCAGTTGGAACGCCGTCGTTGGCATCTTTGCCGAGGCGGGCCTTTCCGTAATTGACAACCAGTGGCCGATCAACGACATTTTGCTGACGAACGCCGGGCCGGCTGAGGTCGAGGCTCGCTTGCGACTCCTGCGCCAACGCCTGGGTATGTCGGCCGGCGTGGCGGCCAGGACCGGCCCGATCCGCGTCGCTGACGTGATCGTGGACGAGTCGAGTTGGACGGTGCGGGCGGGCGGACAGCCGTTGAACCTGACGTTCAAAGAGTTCGAGTTGCTGAAGTACCTGGTCCAAAATCCGGGACGGGTGGTGACCCGGGAGACGTTGCTGCAAGAGGTGTGGGGCATGGACTACTACGGCGGAACGCGCACGGTCGACGTGCATATTCGCCGGTTACGCGCCAAACTCGGCTCCGAGCGAGAATCGTTGATCGGCACCATCCGCAACGTGGGCTACCGCTTCGCCGGGCCCCGGTCGCACGACTAGGAGCATCCGCATGGGATCCGGCATCGAGACGTCACACGAATTGACCCCGAAGCGTTCGGCCGACGTGCTGTCCGTCGCAGTGCGCGCCACGACGCACGACGCAGTGAAGCCGTTGAGTGAGCAGACGGTGTTAGACCTTGGGCGACTTATCGATCCTGCGGCAGAGCCGACGCATACCTCGCATCTGCTGGTCCTTGATCGCCCGGGTGAGATCAACGCCCGCGTCCTGGGGTACGCGCACGTCGAGCACGACCCCAGGGCTGATGACGCGACATACGAACTCGTGGTCCACCCCGAGCATCGCCAGCAGGGAATCGGCACTGAACTGCTCAAGCAGGTGCTGACCACATGGCCCGGAGCGCGGGGCTGGGCACACAGCAATCTCGAGGGGGCGCGCGGTTTGGCTGCCTCCCTCGGGCTGCACGTGATCCGCGACTTATGGCAAATGGCATGTCCGTTGCGGGGCGGCACTGACCTGCCTGAGGTTGTGGTGCCGCCGGGATGTGCCGTGCGCAGTTTCGAGGTGGGCCGCGACGAGGAGGAGTGGCTGCGGGTTAACGCCGCAGCCTTCGCCGGTCACGGCGAGCAGGGACGCATCTCCCTGCTCGATCTTCACGACCGGATGAGTCAGCCGTGGTTCGACCCGCACGGCTTCCTGTTGATCGAGGACATCAGCAACCCCGATCAGCCGCAGCTTGCCGCCTTCCATTGGACGAAGGTGGAGCCCGCCGAGCCCGGGTCAAGCCGTTCCACCGCAGGCGAGGTTTATGTGGTCGGGGTCGATCCGGCATACCAGGGACGCGGTTTGGGGTCGGTGGCCACCTTGGTCGGGCTGCGCCACCTACAGGCATGCGGTCTCGCCGAGGCCAGGTTGTATGTCGACGCAGACAACGCCGCAGCCGTCGCCACCTATCGACGCTTGGGCTTCACCCAAACTCACACCGACGTGATGTATGCGCCGTGATCACTTCCTGGACCGAGCCTGCGATGGCAAGATAACCGCATGAGCACTGCGGATCACCACCCGACCACGTCGCCGAGTCCGTCATCCGCCCCCGAGGCCACGGGTCAAGCAGTACTACCGGAGCTCATAGAGTCCAATAGCGTCGTCCCCTTGCCCACGATTCGCGGCAATCACCCGCGCGCCGCCAACGGCCGATTCGTGCGACTCGAAGCTGAAGACCCGGCCGAGGACCAGCCCGCCGACTTGCCCGAAGGCCGTTTTTTGGACCGTGAAGTCTCGTGGCTGCAGTTCAACGAGCGCGTGTTGCAGCTTGCCGCCGACCCACACCTTCCGCTGCTTGAGCGCGCACGCTTTTTGGCGATCTTTGCTGGCAACCTCGACGAGTTCTTCATGGTCCGTGTCGCCGGCCTCAAGCGCCGCATTGCCACGGGCATCGCCACCCGCTCCGCCTCTGGTCTTGAACCCCGCGAGGTTCTGGAGGAGATCTCGGTCGGCGCGCACGCGCTGATGGAACAGCACGCGACGCTTTTTGCCAACGTCGTAGGCCCAGCCATGAGCGACGAAGGCATCACCGTGGTGCCGTGGGCCGAGCTGTCGCAGATGGAACAAGAAGACCTTGCTGAGATGTTCCGCAGCACCGTCTATCCGGTGTTGACCCCACTAGCGGTCGACCCGGCGCACCCCTTCCCCTACATCTCCGGGCTCTCGCTGAACCTTGCGGTCGTGCTGACCAACCCGCGCACCGAACGTGAGCACTTCGCCCGGGTCAAAGTGCCACCGCTGCTCCCGCGCTTTATCCGCCTCTCCACCGAAGCCGACGGCCTCTACCGTGACCGCTTCGTGCTGCTGGAGCAGGTCATTGCCGAGCACTTGGACCAACTCTTCCCCGGTATGACGGTCCAGGAGACCTTCTCCTTCCGGGTGACCCGCAACGAGGACGTCGAGGTCGAAGAGGACGACGCCGAGAACCTCTTAACGGCGCTTGAGTTGCAGTTGACTCGGCGCCGGTTTGGGCCGCCGGTGCGCCTGGAGATCGAAGAGGACATGGACGATCACGTCCACGACCTGTTGCTGCGCGAGCTCAACATCAACGACTCCGAGGTCTACCGGCTGCCGTCGCCGCTGGACCTGACCGCGCTGCATACCCTCGCGGACCTGGACCGCACCGAGCTCCGCTACCCAAACTTCGTGCCCAAGACCCACCCCGAGTTGGCGCCGGTCGAGCGGGCGGCGCCCAGTGACGTCCTCGGCGCGATGCGCCAACGCGACATTTTGCTCCACCACCCCTACGACTCGTTCTCCACCTCGGTGCAGGCGTTCATCGGGCAGGCCGCGGCCGATCCCAAGGTGCTCGCCATCAAGCAGACGCTCTACCGCACCAGCGGTGACAGCCCGATCATCGATGCCCTAATCGACGCCGCCGCCGTAGGCAAACAGGTGCTTGCCGTGGTCGAGATCAAGGCGCGTTTTGACGAGGAAAACAACATCTCGTGGGCTCGGAAGTTGGAGCAGGCCGGGGTGCACGTCGTTTACGGCATGGTCGGTCTGAAGACTCACGCCAAGTTGACGCTGGTCGTGCGGCAGGAGTCCGGCGGGTTGCGCCGCTACTGCCACGTTGGCACCGGCAACTACAACCCCAAGACCGCTCGGCTCTATGAAGACGTCGGGCTGTTGACCTGCAACGAAGGCATCGCCGAGGACATCACCCGCTTGTTCAACCAGCTGTCGGGGATGGCACCGAAGGCCAAGTTCAAGAAGATCCTGGTGGCGCCTCGCTCGGTGCGTTCACAGTTGCTGGAGCTGATCGAGGCCGAGGCTGCCCGTGGCGCCGAAGGCTTGATCCAGTTCAAGCTGAACTCCATCGTGGATGAGAAGACCATTGATGCGCTCTACCGGGCGTCGCGGGCCGGGGCCACCGTCAACCTGTGGGTCCGCGGCATCTGCTCGGTGCGCCCCGGGGTGCCGGGGCTGTCCGAAACCATCACGGTGCGATCGGTGCTGGGGCGCTTCTTGGAGCACTCGCGCATCTTTGCCTTCGGCAACGGCGGGGACCCTATTGTCTACATTGGTTCAGCAGATTTAATGCACCGCAACCTCGACCGCCGCGTTGAGGCGCTGACCCCGATCAGCGACGAGGGCCAAGTGAAGTCGCTGATGAAGTTGCTGGACCGCGGTTTACACGCCGAGGTCTCCGCCTGGCATTTGAACGAACATGGCCAGTGGATCCGGCAACATCTCGGCGAGGACGGGTTGCCGCTGGCTGACCTGCAGGCGGAGTTGATCGCGAAGTACGCCGCCAGGCGCAAGCCCGGACGCCGTCGATGAGCCCCACACCTTCACAGGTGCTGGTGCCGGACCTTGCAAACCCTCGAGCCGGCAAGGGCCCGATCGTGATTCGCGCTGCTGGGGTGCTTCCGTGGCGACGCAAAAAGGGCAAACTGCGGGTCGCGCTGGTGCACCGGCCTCAGTATGACGACTGGTCGTGGCCCAAAGGCAAACTCGACCGCGGCGAGGATTGGGCTGCTGCGGCTGCTCGCGAAGCGCTGGAGGAGACCGGACTGGTGGTGCGCCTCGGGGCTCGATTGCCCTCGCAGATCTACTCCCTGGGCCGAAGCAACGGTCGCGCCTGCAGCAAGCGCGTCGAATATTGGGCGGGCACGCCGATCGGCGGCAGCGGGGATTTGGAGCACGAGATAGACGACGTCGTGTGGCTGAGCCCTAAGAAGGCTGCGAAACGGCTTACGTACTCACGGGATCGGCGACAGCTGGACGCACTTGTTGCCATGTCCACGAACGAAGGCTTAGACACCTGGTCGCTGTTGATCGTCCGGCACGCCAAAGCGTTGCCTCGCAAGGCGTGGAATCGGGCCGACATCATTCGACCGCTCACCACGGTCGGCAAGCGTCGGGCCGATCGCATGGTGTCGATCCTGACGGCATACGCCCCCGAACGCATCGTCACCTCACCCTCGACCCGTTGCCACGACACGATGGCTCCCTTTGCACAGCAGGCGGTAGTGCCGTTGAGCACCAAGCGCGGCTTCTCCGAGGAGGACTTCGAGGACAAGCCCTACAAGGTCGCCAAGCATCTGACCAACATCTTCCTGGCCGGGCGCAGCATCGCGATCTGCACCCACGGGCCGGTGCTGCACTCGGTGATGGACCAACTGATCCCGCACGCCGACAGCAAGCCCGTCGAACGTCTTTTGCGCCGCGTCAACGATGGGGCCATGGACAAAGGCGAGATCCTGGCCTGCACCGTGGTGGGCCGAGGCAAAGGCGCGCGCATCGTCACCACCACGCGCCACCGCATACCCCGCTGATGGTTTAGCCGAAGCGGCCGGAGATGTAGTCCTCGGTGGCTTTGTTGGACGGGTTGTTGAAGATCTTGGTGGTGTCGTCCATCTCGACTAGTTTCCCCGGCTTGCCAGTGGCCTCAAGATTGAAGAATCCAGTGCGTTCGGAGACCCGCGCCGCCTGCTGCATGTTGTGCGTGACGATCACGACGGTGTAGTCCTCTTTGAGCTCGTCGATGAGGTCTTCGATCGCCAGCGTCGAAATGGGGTCCAGGGCCGAGCAGGGCTCGTCCATCAGGATGACCTCGGGCTGCACCGCGATGGCCCGCGCGATGCACAGCCGCTGCTGCTGACCACCGGAGAGCCCTGAGCCGGGTTTGTCGAGCCGGTCCTTCACCTCTTCCCACAGGTTGGCGGCCCGCAACGCCCGCTCGGTCAGTTCGTCGGCGGCCGTGCTGGTCATTCGAGAACTGTTGAGTTTGACCCCAGCCAGGACGTTCTCCTTGACCGTCATGGTCGGAAAGGGGTTGGGACGCTGGAAGACCATGCCGACCTCGCGGCGTACATCGACCGGGTCCACACCGCTACCGTAGAGATCCTTGCCGTCGATCGAGACCTGGCCCCTGACGCGAGCCCCCGGAATGACCTCGTGCATCCGGTTCAAGGTGCGTAGGAACGTCGACTTACCGCACCCCGAGGGGCCAATAAAGGCCGTCACCGAGCGTGCAGCGATGCTCATAGAAACGTCGGCCACAGCGTGGAAGTCGCCGTAGTAGATGTCAAGGTCTTTGACGTCGATGCGCTTAGACATATGTTTCGGGTTCTCCAGTGGTTGGACGGCAGTAGCAGTGCAGCAGCACAGTAGGGATCAGCGGCCGGTCTTCGGGGCGAAGACCTTAGCGATAAGACGGGCAGTGAGGTTCAGGGCGATAACGATAGTCACGAGGATCAGCGCCGCCGCCCAGGCCCGCTCGAGGCTGGGATCGCGCACCCCAGGGTTCAGTGGCTTGGTGAACATCTCGTAGGCGTAAACGGCGAGGGTGTTCATGGGGCCTTGCAGCGGATTGAAGTTCAGCGCGTAGAACCCACCGACGGCCACGAGTAACGGCGCCGTCTCACCAATCACGCGGGCGATGGCCAAGGTCACCCCGGAGGCCAAACCGGAGGCAGCCGTGGGCAGCACCACCTTAAAGATCGTGCGCCACTTGGGCACCCCGAGCGCCAGCGAGGCCTCACGCAGCTCGTTGGGGACGATGCGCAGCATCTCTTCGCTGTTGCGCACCACGGTGGGGATCATGAGCACGGACAATGCGATGGCACCGGCGACGCCGTTCTTCGTGCCGATCCCGAAGATCACCCCGAAGAGCGCGAAGGCGAACAGGCCGGCGACGATCGAGGGGATGCCGGTCATCACGTCGACGAAGAAGCGCAGGGCTCGCGTGAGTTGGGTCTTGCCGCCGTATTCCACGAGGTAGATGGCGGCAAACAGTCCAATCGGCACCGAGATGAGAGTGGCCAATCCGGTGATGATCAGGGTGCCGAGGATG
>JBBSKS010000056.1:0-13564 GCA_038256095.1 Actinomycetales bacterium
CAACGCCAACCGGAAGGCCGGTGCCCCGTCCGCGTCCTTACTGACTCCGACCAACCGACCCGGCAGCATCCGCTCCAAGCCTTTGCGCACACTCATATAGCCGGCGTGGGGGCCACCGAAACTCATCGGGACACCAAAACGCTGGGCAGTGCCGATGGCGATGTCGGCGCCCCACTCCCCCGGCGGCGTCAACAGCGAGAGGGCCAGCAGGTCACACGCCGCGCTCACGAGCGCGCCTGCGGCGTGGGCGGCCTCAGTCAGGGCGCGGAAGTCGCGAATTGTGCCGTCCGCGCCGGGGTACTGGACGATCACGCCAAACACTGCGCGATCCCCCACGGCCTCGCTCAGCGACGCCTCGTCGGTGATGGAGCCCAGCTCGGCTCGGACGATTTCGATGCCGACGGGGGTGGCGCGGGTGGTGAGCACGGCGTGGGTCTGGGGGAAGAGGTGCTCGTCCACCAACAGCACAGCGTCCTTGGCGACCTTGCTGGAGCGTCGCATCAACGTCATGGCCTCGGCAGCAGCGGTTGCTTCGTCCAACAGCGAGGCGCCAGAGGTCGTCAGAGCAGTTAGATCTGAGCACATCGTCTGGAAGTTCAGCAGCGCTTCGAGCCGACCTTGCGAGATCTCAGCCTGATACGGGGTGTATGCGGTGTACCAAGCGGGGTTCTTCAGCAAGTTGCGGCGGACCACGGGCGGCGTGGCGGTGTTGTAGTAGCCGAGGCCGATCATCGAGGTCAGGACCTTGTTGCGTGCGCCGAGGTCGCGGAGTTCTTGGGAGACGGCGCCTTCGCTGCGTGCGGCCTCAATGGCAAGGGGGTTGTCGCTGCGAATATCTGCGGGCACGGCCTGGTCGATGAGGGCTTCTAGGCTGTCGTAGCCCAGCGCCTCGGCCATCGTCTGGATGTCGCGGTCTCGAGGACCTATGTGGCGACTCACAAACTCAGCGGCGCGCTCAGTAGGTGCGGGGGCGTCATCAGAAGGAGCCGTCTCGAGGTCGTCCAAGAGGGTCCGGGTGAGATGTGTAGCAGTCATGAGGCTCCTTCGCGATCACAGCGATGCCTCCCCCTCTGTCGGCGAACTGATCGGATGATCGAGTTCGTCAGCCCTTCAGAGTTGCCTCGACCGTGCGGTCCTGGACGCCTGAGAGCTTAATTGGGGAGTTTGCCCCTTCGGCGCCTCGACCCTTAGCGCAGAGAAGAGGACTCTCCCGCACAGCATCAGCAGCCCTTACAAACTATCAGGAGGCCGAAGTCGATGACGAGTAGAACGCGACTCAGCCTGTGGTGCGAGCTGCGCGGCGAGCTGACAGCTCATCGTTGGCTGGCGCCGGAGCGTTCGCTCCGCGCTCTCGCGGCAACTGAGCTAACTCACCTTCGACCTCGCGCCAGACCTTGCCGACGGCGATGCCGAAGACGCCTTGTCCACCACGCACGAGGTCAATCACTTCGTCGTCAGAGGTGCATGCGTAGACCGTCGCGCCGTCACTCATCAACGTAATGTTGGCCAGATCTTCGACGCCACCTTGGCGCAATTGCGTGACCGCAACCCGGATCTGCTGCAAAGAAACACCCGTGTCCAAGAGTCGCTTGATGATTTTGAGCACGAGGATGTCTCGGAAGCTGTACAGCCTCTGCGTGCCCGATCCGCTTGGGTTGCGCACTGATGGCTCCAAGAGGCCGGTACGTGCCCAGTAGTCCAATTGCCGGTAGGTCACCCCAGCAGCACCGCAGGCTGTGGGGCCGCGATATCCGCTGCTGTCATCGAGAGAAAACGCGTCGTGGCGGAACAGCACGCCTTGCGTCGGTGCTGGGTCGCTGTGGTCAGGCACGTGTGCTCCCGTGACCACGGCAACCTCCAGATATGTAACGCGGTTTCCGGCGGTTGACGAGCAAAGAACCTCGCTTACGCAACGGAACGGTAGTGCCACGGTAAGGCGCTGCACCCCGGGGGTCAACGACGACGCGCCGACGGTGGGGTGCAAGCCTGCGGCAGGTGGGGCTAAGAGTCTTTCGGGGACTCTGGGTCGCTCGGGCCGCCCTCGATCGGCTCAAAGTCCTCCGGAGACACCGAATCGAGGAACTCTTTGAACTTCTCGACCTCGTCGTCGTCCTCGATGGCCATGGTGATTCCTGCCGCGTCCAGCAGATCTTCTTCGGCCCAGATGGGCGTCGACGAGCGCAACGCCACCGCAATGGCATCGGAAGGACGGGCCTCGATGACACGCTGACCGTCGTCAAAGACCAGCCGAGCGTAAAAAATGCCGTCGCGCATCGACGTGATGTGAACCTGCTCGAGGTGGTGACCCAACTCGGCAATGATCGTCACCATCAAGTCGTGCGTAAGGGGGCGCGGCGGCTCGACACCCTGTTGCGCATACGCAATGGCGGTTGCCTCTGGGGCACCAATCCAAATCGGTAGGTAACGCTGGCCCTCGCGCTCGCGTAGCAGCACGATGGGGCTATTCGTGGGCATTTCCACGCGCACTCCGAGGACATCCAGTTCCTTCACGACACCACCGTACCGCCCCATCCTGGCCTTGGCTTGGGGAGCGGGTGGCACTTATCGCGGCGCGGCGAGTCCAGCCCGGACGAGGGCCGCGTGAAGGGCCACACTGCGCGCCACGATGTCGGCCTGCACCACGTCGGGGTCTGGTCCTGGGGCGCCACGAGCCCGACGCCTGCGTAGTGGCTCCAAAATCTGCTCGGCGAGTCCGATTTCTCTGTCGGCAGCCACCCGGAACAACCGCAAGTGACGGGCCTCAATGCCGTACCCCGCTAGCGCGGCTGCTTGTCGAGCGATCTCGAGATCTTCGACCCCATGTCGCCCAGTGGCGTCGACCCGGAGCAAACCGAATGACTTCAAGGCCCCATAGGTGGGCACATCGAGGCCGGTATTGCTACGCAACTCGGTAGGGCTGAGGCGGATAGCTCGCCGACGAACGGGCGGCGGTGCAGGCATCTCGCTTTGCTCGACGGAAGCAATGCCAGGCTCGATCACCTTCCCACCAAGCGGCAGCGCCTCATCCTGGGGAGGCACTACTGAGATGGAGTGGGACGGCGTTTCCCCGGTTTTGTCGCTGCGCGCAAGATGCTCTCTTATGACCTTCAGTGGCCAGAATTTGTCGCGCTGGGCGGTGAGGATATACCGCAGTCGTTCGACGTCTTCGGGCGCGAAATGTCGGGTGCCGCTGTCGGTGCGCTCGGGCGTGACGAGCCCCTGGGATTCGAGAAATCGAATCTTTGACACGGTGACCGTGTCAAAGTCTCGACGCAGCAGTTCAACAACCGCCCCAATGGCAGTCCCAGGCTCGGCGGTCTGGCGGTGCTGGGAGGTCACTGCCGCCCGAGGTAATACATCAGCCGGAACTTACCGATCTGCACCTCGTTGCCAACTTCCAGCGCTGCCTCGTCGATTCGCTTTCGGTTGACGTAGGTGCCGTTCAACGAGCCAACGTCGCGGACTCGGTAACCCAAACCTTCGCGCACAAAGACCGCGTGGCGCCGAGATACGGTCACATCATCAAGGAAAATGTCGCTTTCGGGGTGCCGTCCAGAGCCAATCTCTTCGGCATCGAGGAGAAAGCGCGCTCCCTTATTCGGGCCGCGCAGCACCATGAGCAGGGCTGTGCCTGGGAGCAGCGAGTCGACGGTGGCCTGATCCTCCGCGGAAAGCCGTGGACCATCCTCCTCGAAGGAATACTCCGCAGCGGGCACGTCCACACCGTTGGGGATCCGAGCCGTGGTGGGGTCGGCGCCAAAGGCGTGATGCTCTCGTTCGCGTTCGCTCACGCGGGCACCTCCTGTATGTCGTTACGCGGGTTAACGGATTCACTGCACAAGCGCGGGTTCACACCTTAGTCCACAGCCCGACTTAGTTGATCCGCTCTCGATAGGCGCTCACGTCCAAGAGCTCGCTGAGCGCAGCGTCCCCGTCGACCTTCAGCTCGTACATCCATCCGTCACCGTAGGGATCGGTATTTATCAGCTCCGGAGTCTGATCCAATGCGTCGTTTACGGCGGTGATCTTCCCCGGAATCGGCGCATACAGCTCGCTGACCGACTTTGTGGACTCGACTTCGCCACACTCTGCGCCCTTGGTGAGCACGTCTCCAACCGCGGGAAGGCTCACGTAGACCACATCGCCGAGCGCGTCTTGCGCATAGGCGGTGATTCCCACCCGCAGCACCGAATCGCCTTGGTCACGAACCCATTCGTGCTCTGGGGTGTAACGCAGATCCGCTGGGTACACGAGCTCGCTCATGGGTCTCTCCTTGGTGTTCTCGGTGATCGATGTGCTTAACGTATCTTGTCCCCGCGCACTATGGCACGGGCTGGGCGTACTGGCGTTCTGTCGGCGCGTAGAGGGCGTCGATGGTTTGCTCGTCCCGCTCGAACACGTCGAGGGTGCCCCCACTGCGTCGGACGTTATCTGAGAAACCGCCCGGGATAGCCAGGCCGCCAGACAAGGTGTGTGAGTCACCAATGGCGAGCACCCGATAGGGCTCGGTGACGTTGACCGAGTCGACCACGAGCGTGTCCCGCCGCACTTCGACCCAGGTGCTAGCAACCACACGAACATCGCCGATTTGGATGGCTTCGGCTCCGGCGTCGCGCAACTCTTGGATGAGGTCAATCATCGTGGTGGTGTCGAGTCCTCGCTCGGGATCCCGCACCACAATCTCTATGCCAGGGCCCACCACAGGCACGGTGCCGGCCAGAATTTGATAACTCTCGAGCCTGCTTTGCGCTGCCCGCGCTGCCGCGTCGTCATCTTGGCCACCGGCCAGCCGATCTCGGTCGAGCTCCAGCTGGCGCACTTCGTCTTCGAGGTTGTCGGCACGAACGGTGACGTCGTCAAGCAATCCGATGAGGTCTTCTTGGCGCAACGCTTCCAGGTCTCCGGCTTGGGTGCTCTGCACCTGGGCAACAACCCCCAGACCGAGCAACAATGTGATGCCTGCCGCAAGCACATTTCCGCGCGTCAGACGCGGCTGGCTGATCGCCCGCAAGCGCCGCCAAGCAGCCAACCTAGTCCGCCGGGTGGAGGCGACCCACCGCTGCGTCGTCCCGTGATCAGAGGTAGATTTTGGTGGTTTTACAGCCTTCGGCTCCCTGGCCGACCGCGGCTGCCGTGCTTCTTTGGGGTCCTTCGGTGGGCCGACGGGGGAAGCCATCAGGCCCCCAACAAGTGGCGCCTGATAGAGGCTACGTTGGAGAAGATGCGTAGACCGAGCACCACCACGACCCCCGTGGAGAGCTGCGCACCGACGCCGAGTTGGATGCCGAGGAAGACAATCAGCGCCGCCACGACCACGTTAGACGCTATTGAGATCACGAACACCCGGTCGTTGAAGACGCCCTCAAGCGAGGCCCTGACCCCGCCAAAGACGGCGTCCAAAGCCGCGATCACGGCGATCGCCAGATAGGGCTCGAGCCACAGTGGCACCTCAGGCTGCAACAACAGGCCAAGCACCACGCCAACGGCAAGACCGAGCACGGGGATCACGAATCGTCCTCCTCTTTCACGACGGCGACCCTGGTGGTCAACCGCTCGGCCGCGGGAGCCGTCAACTGCTCACTGAGCTCCCACTCCACCACAATTCCGTACTCGTCGCGTAGATCCGAAAAATATTGGCCCGTGTCGCCCTCCGCGATCACGCCCTGCATGGCTTGGGGCGCACCTATCGCACGCACCTCGTACGGCCTGGTCAGTCCCCGAAAGTCCACGACGATAGCCTCGCCGGCAAAGCGGATGGACGAGGTCACGGTCAAGCGCTGATCGTTGATGCTGATTGCCTCGGCACCGGCCTCCCATAGCGCGTTGGCCAGCCGTGAGAGGTCACCTGCCAGGACTCGGTCGGCGTCGTTTCCCAACTCGGGCGCGGGCTCCAGGGAGTCGTCAGGCGCATCGTCCAGGGTGATCAGCACCCCAGGGCCGGCCACGGCGCCCGCCCCGGCTGCGGCTCCACTTGCTTCGAGCTCGTCGGCCAGTGCGGCGCCACTGCCCACGGGCGCCTGGGCTCCGAGGTCGGCAATATCGGAGCGCAGACCCTCAATCACCACTGCGGCCTCGTCGCCTCGAACGTTCGCGGCCTGCACTCGGTCGGCTAACTCCGTCCGCTCTTGACCGTCATGAGGGTCCGGTGCGCGCAGCGACAGGGCGGCAACACTGAGCAAAAACCCCAATACGATGACCGTGACGATGAGGATCGGGCTTCGCGCACTTGTTGACCCCACGAGGCCCTCGGCGCGCCGATTGGTTGCAGCCGTGTGATACCCCGGGTCGACGGGTCGATCCAGCACCTCGTTGAGCAACGCCATCGAGGCGGCGGGGTCTCGGTTGGGGGTCGGAACTCCTCGCTGGGACCACTTCATGTTTGCACAGCCTGCCATTGGCGTCGCCGTTGAGCGACCATGTCGGCCACCTGGGCGGCATAAATGCCTCCTGCCACCCAATACAGGCCGGTCCCCCACCAGACGAACGCCCAGCCCACGGGCTCCGCAATAGCCCCTAGCGTTGAGTCCTGCTGGGCTAGGAGCAGAAGCGGGAAGGCGTAGAGCAGATTGAAGGTTGCCGCTTTGCCGATGAAGTGGACAGGTGGCGTCGGCAATCGATAGGAGCGCGCCACGGGATACATCCCCGCGGTGAAGACGTCGCGCGCCACTAGGAGCAACACGAACCACCACGGGATCACGTCGCGCAGGCCAAACCCCAGAAGGGTGGAGGCGACGTAGAGCCGATCAGCGATGGGGTCGAGATAGGCGCCGACACGGGAGACCAAGCCATAGTGGCGCGCGATCTTCCCATCCAGATAGTCGCTGACCCCCGAGAGCATCAACACCACAACCGCCCAGCCGTCGGCGCCGATCAACAGCAGCCACAAAAAGACGGGGACCCCCACCAGTCGCAAGCCAGAGATCAGGTTGGGAACCGTCAGCCACTCGTGCTTGCGCGGCAAAATTTGCGGCACGCGCTCAAACTCGCTGCTCGTTCGGCTGCTCCCAGGCTCCCCTTCCACCCCTTGAGGATATGCGTCCGATGACCGTTGTGCGCGCCCCCTGCGGACGCCAAGCGAGGGAGAGCGCGCACAACGGTCATCGGCGCGTGGGTTTGTCGCCGCGTGGGCATGCAGTGGCGCGCGGATGGCGGGCAGATGGTATGCAGGCGACCTTGCGGCATACATGCCAATGGCCGGACCCGAAGGCCCGGCCACCGATCAAACGTCGTAAAGAGTCACAACGTCGGGATGACAGGATTTGAACCTGCGACCCCCTGACCCCCAGTCAGGTGCGCTACCAAGCTGCGCCACATCCCGAAGCCTCGCAAGGAAGCGAACAGAACCGTAACCCATAGGCTCAACGCCCCACGAATCGTGTCCCGCTCCGCCCAAGGAGGCTACGTCCGCTTGCGCTTCTCGCGCACCCGCACCGAGATCTCAATCGGGGTCCCGGTGAAGCCATACTCTTCACGCAACCGTCGCTCGATGAAGCGTCGGTAGCCCGCCTCGATGAAGCCGCTGGCAAACAGCACGAACCGCGGGGGCCGAGTGTCAGCCTGGGTGGCAAAAAGGATCCGGGGCTGCTTGCCCGAGCGCACCGGGTGCGGGTGGGCAGCCACAATCTCGCCCAGGAAGGCGTTGAGCCTGCCCGTGGGGATGCGGCTGTCCCAGGAGTCCAACGCTTGACGCAGAGCGGGCTCCAGGCGGTTGGTATGCCGACCGGTCGAGGCCGAAATATTCACTCGGGGTGCCCACGTGATCTGGACCAACTCCCGCTCGATTTCACGCTCGAGGTAGTGGGCGCGCTCTTCGTCGAGCTTGTCCCACTTGTTGTAGGCCACCACCAGCGAACGCCCGGAGTCGATGACCTGCTGAATGACCCGGATGTCCTGCTCAGCGATGGACTCAGACACGTCGATGAGCACCACGGCCACTTCAGCCTTTTCCAGCGCCGACTGCGTCCGCAACGAGGAGTAGAAGTCAGCACCACGGGTTTGATGCACGCGGCGCCTGATCCCGGCAGTGTCCACGAAGCGCCAGGTGGTGCCACCGAGCTCGATCAACTCGTCCACCGGGTCGCGGGTGGTGCCCGCAACCTCGTCCACCACGACCCGCTCGGAGCCCGCGAGTCGGTTCAGCAGGCTCGACTTGCCGACGTTGGGTCGACCCACCAGGGCCACCCGGCGCGGCCCACCGGGGCCGTAGCCACCAGCGCCGACCGGCGTCTCGGGGAGAGCATCGATCAGGGCGTCGAGCACGTCGCCGCTGCCTCGACCGTGCAGCGCCGAGACGGGCCACGGCTGACCCAATCCGAGGGACCACAGCATCGCTGCGTCGGCCTCGGTGCGCTGATCGTCGACCTTGTTGGCCACCAGCACCACCGGCTTGCCGCTGCGGCGGAGCAAGCGGACGACGGCTTCGTCGGTGTCGGTGGCGCCGACCGTGGCGTCCACGATGAACAGGACCGCGTCAGCCAGCTCGATGGCGACCTCGGCTTGCTCGGCGACGCGCAGGTGAATCCCGGTGGCGTCGACCTCCCAGCCGCCGGTGTCGACGAGGGTGAAGTCGTGGCCCGTCCATTCCGCGGTGTAGGACACGCGGTCACGGGTCACCCCTGGGACGTCCTCGACGACGGCCTCGCGGCGGCCCAGGATGCGGTTGACCAGCGTCGACTTGCCGACGTTGGGACGGCCGACGACGGCGACGACGGGAAGAACGGCTGGCCCCCCTGCACCTTCGCCACCCTCACCGGTCTCGCCATCAAGGAGCGCCTGGTCCTCCTCGCTGAGGTCAAAGTCGCTCAGGCCAGCGCGCAGGGCGGTCTCTACGCCCGTGGCTAGATCGTCCGACCCGTCGGGCGTCGGGTTCTGCGGAGTCATGCTGCCCCCTGAAGGATGCGAACGGTGCGTTTGATGCGGGACAGCATGGCGATCATGCCGCGCATACGCAGTGGTGACACGGCTTGGGCTAAGCCGAAACGGTAGGGCGCGTCGTCGGGCACGGCCAGCACCTCTTCGGGCGTCAGCCCGTCCAAGGACTCGTGCAGGATACCGGCGAAACCGCGGGTGGTTGGTGCCTCGGGCGGGGCGTCAAAGAAGAGACGCACAGTAGCGACACTTGCGTCGGCCTTCGTCTCATCGTTGACCTCGACCGCGAGGAACAACGGCGATTGGCACTCGTGGACACGTTCCATCTTGTCGAGATGGTCGGCATACCGCGCGGGCAGGTCGGGCAGTTCTTTGCTGAGGTCAAGCAGGAGTATTAACCGGTCGCGCTCGTTGACCGCGTGGAACTCTTCGACCAGTTCGGCCATGGCCGCGGGCAAGTCTTGCGTATCCATCAACGCTCCACCGGCACGCGCACGGCGTTGCCCCACTCGGTCCACGAGCCGTCGTAGTTGCGCACGTTCTCAAAGCCCAGCAGGTGGGTCAGCACGAACCAGGTGTGTGAGCTGCGCTCGCCGATGCGGCAGTAGGCCACGACCTCATCGCTCGTCGACAACCCTTTCTCGTCCTGATAGATCGCCTCGAGCTCGGCCCGGGTGCGGAACGTGCCGTCTTCGGCAGCAGCACGAGCCCACGGCACCGAGGAAGCGCCGGGGATGTGACCGCCACGCATGGCGCCCTCTTGGGGGTAGTCGGGCATGTGCAGCAGCTCGCCGGAAAACTCCCCCGGTGAGCGCACGTCGACCATCGGCTTGCCCAGGTGAGCCAGCACGTCGTCCTTGAAGGCACGGATGACGCTGTCGTCGCGCTCCACCACAGGGTATGCCGATTCGACCGCGGGCGTGGCGTCCGTGGTCATCGTCTGGCCAGCAGCGATCCATGCCGCCCGCCCACCGTCGAGCAAGCGCACATCAGGGTGACCGAACAGCGTCATGACCCACAAGGCGTAAGCGGCCCACCAGTTGCTCTTGTCGCCGTAGATGACGACGGTGGTCTCGCGGCCGATCCCCCGAGCGGACATGACCTCGGCAAACCGCGCGCCGTCGACGTAATCGCGGCTCATGGGGTCGTTGAGGTCGAGATGCCAGTCGAGTTTGCGGGAGCCGGGGATGTGGCCGGTTTCGTAGAGCAGGACGTCCTCGTCGCTCTCTAGGACCACCAGGTTGGGGTCGTCGAGGTTTTCGAGCAGCCAGTCCACGGTTACTAGTGCCTGTGGGTGGGCGTACTCGGCAATTTTGGCGTCGGGGTCGTGGGGCAAACTCATCGCTGTCCTCCGGGGGTGCTGGATTCGTGCTCGGGTGTATGGGGGCGGCTGGGCTCGTCAATGACGCGCAATACTGCCGCTACAGACTCTTCAAACGTTAGGGGCGAGGTGTCGATTCCATGAACCCCGGGGGCCGCTTCGTGGAAGCTCGACACCGTCGCGTCGTCGCGGTCGCGTCGGACCACCTGATCGTGGATTGCTGCGGCGCCTTGGGCGTCGCCGCGAGCCTCCAATTCGGCGCCTCGACGAGCGAGTCGGGCCTCTTCGCTGGCACTGAGCAGGATGCGGTGCTCCGCGTCGGGGGCGATCTTGGTGGTGATGTCGCGGCCCTCGACCACGATTCCTGGGCCAGCGACTCGGGCGGCGGCGATGATCTCGCGCTGCAAGCCCGCGAGGTGCGCCCGCACGGCCAAGTTGGTGGCGACGGCAGACACGCGGGCCGACAACTCGGCGCTGCGCAGTTCGTGATCCACAACGTCGCCATCGAGGAGCACATGGGGATCCAGCGGATCGGTCACCATTTCCAACGGCATGGCTGCAGCGACTTCGGCCACAGCGGCACTGTCACTGAGGTCAAGGTCCTGGCGAAGGCACCACAGGGTCACCGCCCGAAACATGGCTCCGGTGTCGAGATAGGCCAAGCCGAGGGTAGTGGCGACCGTGCGAGAAACGCTGGACTTTCCTGAGCCGCTAGGCCCGTCGATCGCGATAGTGATCGCGGTCATCACATCCCCGCGGCTTTGTGCAGGCCACCGATTTCTTCACGAGTCAGCGCACGCGACCGCCCGGGCTTCACGTCGCCCAAGCGGACCGGCCCGATTTGCGTCCGAGCCAGCGCCAGCACGGGGTGGCCGACCTCTTCGAGGATGCGGCGCACCACGTGCTTTTTGCCTTCGTGCAGCACGACCTCGACCACCGCTTTACCGGGCAGTGAGTCGATGATGCGGAAGCTGTCGACCGCGACCTTGCCGTCTTCGAGCTCGACGCCCGCGCGCAGGCGCGCACCGATGTCTCGAGCTACGGGGCCGGGCACCTGAGCGACATACACCTTGGGCACCTCGTATGAGGGGTGTTGCAGTCGGTGCGCGAGGTCGCCGTCGTTGGTCAGCAGCAACAGACCCTCGGTCTCGGCGTCGAGGCGACCGACGTGGAAGAGCCGGTCGTTCTTGGCGCCGATGTAGTCGGCCAACGAAGCGCGGCCAAGCTCATCGCTCATCGTGGACACCACGCCGAGCGGCTTGTTGAAAGCCAGGTAGACCATGGTGTCGTCGACGATGACGCGAGTGCCGTCCACGTGGATGCTTTGGGTTGAGGGGTCCACACGCACCCCGAGCTCGGTGACGATGGTGTCGTCAACCTGCACGCGGCCCTCGGTGATCAGGTTCTCGCAGGCACGGCGACTCCCCCAGCCCGCGCCAGCCAGGATCTTCTGTAGCCGTACGCCGTCGGGGTTGTGGACGTCAACCTCGGAGCCGCGCTCGCGGGGTGCTGCGCCTTGTTTCGGGCCACCGGAGCGCTTGGGAGCCCCGGCCTTTGTCGGCCCGCCTGCTGCGCGCGGGGCGCCGGAGCCGCGGTAGTTTCCGGAGCTTTTGCCGCCGCCAGAGCTCTTGGAGCCGCCTGCACCTCGGTAGTCGCTGGAGCCACGGGAGGCACCACCGCTCTTACCGCCACCAGAGCTGCCACTTTTGCTGCCACTCGAGCCGCCGCTTTTGGAACCACCACCGGGCACTCGGGGCGCGCCGGATCGGTCGCTGGACGGACGTCCAGAACTGGATCGATCCCGATCGGGCTTTCGGCGATCGCTGGGTCGGGGGCTCACGCAAGTCCTTCCGCTGCAAGGTCGTCGAGCACGTCGCTCGACGGAAGATATGGCGCCAGTGGTGGCAGTTCGTCTATGTCGTTCACGCCCATCCGTTGCAAAAACAGGTCGGTGGTGCCAAACAGCATCGCACTGCTAGGGCTTTCCCCACTCATTTCGGTGATGAGGCCGCGCGCTAAAAGGGTGCGGACGACGCCATCGACGCTGACTCCACGCACCGCACTGATCCGTGAGCGCGATATGGGCTGCCGGTAGGCGACGACCGCCAGCGTCTCCAAGGCTGCTTGCGAGAGCTTCGCTTGGGCTCCCCCGAGCAAGAAACGTTCGACCGCGGGGGCACATTCGGCGCGTGAATAGATCCGCCAGCCCCCGGCATAACGTCGCAGCATGAATCCGCGTTGTTGTGCGTCATAAGCGGCGCTCAGAGCACGCAGCGCTTCGGTGATGGCCTCCACAGGCACATCAAGGGCGGTCGCAACGATCGGCTCGGCGACGGGCTCGTCGATGACCATCAGCACGGCCTCTAGCGCAGCCTGCAACCCGCCCGGCAACTCGGCAGCAACAAACGGCGCTTGCTCTTCAGTGTCTTGGCTCATGCGCTCTCTTCTGGCTCTGGTGCTGGCACTTCTTCGTCAAATTCGCTCGGGGTGCCGTCACGCGATTCGGCCTCGATCATCGAAGCCGATGAGCGCCCGCTCGGGGGCACGAATTGCAGCAGGAGCGGCGCCATCGCCTCTTCTTGGGTGAACGAGATCGCCCCGTCGCGAAACAACTCCAACAACGCCAGGAACCGAGCCACCACGACCATCCGCGTCCCAGCGTCAGCGATCATCTCGGCAAACGTTGCTTGCTCCAGTCGCTGCAATCTGCTAAGGATCAGCAGCGATTGTTCGCTGACCGACACGGTCGGCGTATGCAGATGGTCGAGCCCCACGGTGGGCTTGGGTGTGGGGGTCAGCGCACGCGCGGCGGCCATCGCTAGCTGCTCGCCGGTGACGTTCATCACCAACTCGGGCAGCAACGCGGCAAAACGCGCTTCGACGCCCACGTCGCGAGGCCAGACACGCCCCTGGGCGTCCATCCGCTCGGAGAAACTGGCGGCGACCTCCTTGAACGCGCGGTACTGCAGCAACCGGGCAAACAGCAGGTCGCGAGCCTCGATGAGTTCGAGATCTTCTTCGGGTTCGTCGCCGGTGCGCGGCAGCAATCGGGAGGCTTTGAGGTCGAGCAACGTCGCCGCGATCAGCACGAACTCCGAGGCTTGAGAAAGATCCCAGGAGTCGGTTTGTTCGCCGGAGGTGGCGTCGATGGTGTGGGCCGCTTTGAGGTGAGCGACAAATTCGTCGGTGACCGCTGCCAAGGAAATCTCGGTGATGTCCAGCTTGTGTTTGGAGATCAGCCCCAGAAGCAACTCGAACGGTCCAGAAAAGACGTCTAGGTGGACTTCAAAAGGGGGCACCCGCCGGTGCAGCACTCCGCCGGGTGTGGTTTGTTGAGCCGCCTGACTCACGCTCAGGGGGAGCCGCCGCGCGAGA
>JBBSKS010000057.1:0-13379 GCA_038256095.1 Actinomycetales bacterium
GATGACGTATGCCGCGCTTGCCGACGAGGTCCGCGCTGCCGCTGATCATGTCAGCGCTGATGCCGCCCTAGGGGTCAGCATGGGCGCCGGGGCCCTGTGCAATCTGGTGGCCGCTGAGCCGGATCGATTTGCAGCTCTGGTCCTGGTGCTTCCAGCAACTCTGGACACCGTGCGCAGCGATACCAGTATGGCGCGGTTTGCTCAGTTGGCACGACTCGTGGCCCGCGGTGACCTCGAGGAGGTGACGGCATACCTCGCCCGTTATGAGCCTGTCGGCGGTGCCGCGGTGATGGCGTGTTGCCGGGAGCAGGCGACGCAGTTGATCCGCGGTGAAGCCCAGGCAGCGCTGACGCACCTGCCACGACAACGCCCGCTGGCCGACCTCACGGCGTTGGGTGCCGTGAGATGCCCGGTACTGGTGATCGCCCAGGAGGGTGACGTGGTGCACCCGGTGTCGGTGGCTCGCCAGTTGGGCGAGGTGGTGCCGCACTCGCGGGTAGAAGTGCTGCCGCAAGGTGGCATCATGTGGGCTCACCGTGATCACGTCCGCGCTCTGGTGGGTGAGTTTTTTTGCGACGCGCGATGAGACGGCACGAAACACCGAATGGGAAAGTTGAACGAGCGTGAGCGACCTGGACGCCAGCAGGACGAACGGCACTGACGCCGTGCGCACCGTCGACCGCCCCTGGGGACACTTTCGGCAATTTGTTGCCAACCAGCCCGTGACCGTCAAGACCATTACCGTCCAGCCGGGGCATCGCCTTTCCCTGCAGCGCCACGACCAACGCGAAGAAATGTGGCAGATCCTCGACGGCCCGATGGACGTCGTGGTGGGTGACCAAGCGTGGCGTGCTCAACCCGACGAACTGGTGTGGATCCCACGAGGAAGCGCCCACCGCATCGGCAACCCTGGGCGACGACCCGGTCGGGTGCTGGAGATCGCTTTCGGAGCTTTCGAGGAAGAGGACATCGAGCGCCTTGAGGATGACTACCAGCGCGATTGAGGTGATGGGCACCGGCGTCGCCGCGGTCGTTGTCATCTTTGCCTTCGTGATGCTGATGGCGGTCCCGTTTATCGCAACGTCCGCGCAATCGCCGAGGGCCGCAACCCGCCGGGCCGCCACCATCGGTTTAACCTGTGCCTACGCTGGGGCAGTCGTGGCTTACACGGTGTTGCCGCTGCCAACCAGCGAATCAGCGTCGCGGCGATGCCCCGGCGGAGGCGGATCCTGGAGGGCGCAACTCACCCCGTTCCACTTTCTGACCACTGCTGGGGAATCGACCGGTTTAGCCCTGCTCAACCCGCCCGTGGTCGTCCAGGTCGTGCTTAATGCCGTCCTCTTCATGCCGCTCGGTGCCATCGTGATCCTCGGGCTGCGTCGCTCGCTCCGCGTGGCGGTGGCGATCGCTGTGGTGTGCTCGTTGATCATCGAGACATCCCAGCTCACCGGATTGTGGTTCATCTACGACTGCGCCTACCGGCTGTTCGACGTCGACGACATCATGGCCAACACCGTGGGCGCAGCACTAGGGGCCGCCGTCGCACTGCGCTGGGCCGCTCGTGCCAAACTGAGCGAATGAGCGACTCGCACAAGGCTGCGCTGCGCCGCGTGGCGATGGTCAGCGTGCATACCTCACCGCTGGAGCAACCCGGCACCGGGGACGCCGGCGGTCTGAATGTGTATGTCGTAGAGACCGCTCGCCGGCTCGCTGCCCGCGGCACCCTGGTCGAGATCTTCACCCGCGCCACGGACGGCGGCCAGCATGAGGTCGTGCCGCTCGATGCCGACCAGTTGGGCGATTCGGTGCTGGTCCATCACGTGCCTGCAGGGCCCTTTGAGGGGCTGAACAAAGAAGACCTTCCCGGCCAGCTGTGCGCCTTCGCTGCCGGGATGATGCGTACTGCCGCGGGACACCCCGAGCAGTGGTACGACCTCATTCACACTCACTATTGGCTATCGGGTCAGGTGGGTTGGCTCGCCTCCGACCGCTGGAACGTGCCCTTGGTGCACACCATGCACACCATGGCCCGGGTCAAGAACCGCGAGCTGGCGGCAGGGGACACGCAAGAGCCGATGGGGCGAGAGATCGGCGAGGAGCAGGTGGTCCGGGCCGCGACCACTCTGATCGCCAACACAGAGCAGGAGGCCGAGCACCTCATCGAGTTGTATGCCGCCGATCCAGCCAAGGTCTCGGTGGTCAACCCCGGGGTTGACCTTGAAGTCTTCAGCCCTGGCGACCACGACGCTGCTCGCGTCGAGCTAGGTCTAGCCGACGATGCGGTGGTGTTGCTGTTTGTCGGTCGCATCCAGCGGCTCAAGGCCCCGGACGTGCTCTTGCGGGCAGCGGCGAAGCTGATCGAGGCCGACCCTTCGTTGCGCGCACGCTTGGTTGTTGCGGTCCTCGGCGGCTTGTCTGGCTCGGGACGGCACGCCCCGAACTGGCTCACCGACCTGGCTGCTGAGCTGGACATCCAGGACGTCGTTCGGTTGGTGCCGCCGGTGTCGAGGCCCATGCTGGCCCAGTGGTACCGCGCGGCCGACATCGTGACGATCCCGTCGTATAGCGAGTCGTTCGGGTTGGTGGCCGTCGAGGCTCTGGCTAGCGGGGCGCCGGTGTTGGCGGCACGGGTGGGCGGCCTGCCGGTGGCCGTAGGAGATGCGGGCACCCTGGTCGAGGGTCACGACCCGACGGTGTGGGCCGAACACATGATGAGCACGCTCGCTGACCCCGATCTCCGCGCGCGGTCGGCGCGTCTGGGGCCAGCGCATACGCAACGGTTTAGTTGGGAGCACACGGTCGACGCGTTGGAGCTGGTCTACGCCGCAGCGATCGGAGACAGCGCCCAGGCTCACGGCCATGCACCGCAGACTTCGATTGACGACGCTGCGCCGTTGAGCGACACACCGTCGGCGCTGGTCCCGTGAACAACCCAACGCACGCGACGGGGGCGGACGCCACGCTGATGCTGCGCGGCTATCTCGATGATCTCGAGGTCGGGTGGGAAGAGGGCACGCGAGCTGGGCAAACAGTGGTGACGCTGCCGGGGGAGCGCAAACTGGCCACCGTGGTCTCGCTGGTGATCCGGGGCAACAGCCTGCGGGTGCGTGCTTTCGTCGTGCGCAACCCCGACGAAAACCACGAGGGCGTCTACGCCTACCTCCTGCGCCGCAATCTACGCATGCCCGGGTTGAGTTACGCCATCGACACCAGTGGCGACGTCTACGTGGTCGGGCACGTCCCGGCTGAGACGATCACCGTGTCCAGGCTCGACGACCTGCTGGGCGCTGTCCTCGTCGCCTGCGACGAACCCTTCAACGAGTTGCTGGCCCTGGGTTTCTTATCGGCGATGAAGGCTGAATGGTCCTGGCGCACCGCGCGCGGCGAGTCCACCGCCAACCTCGCGGCCTTCCGTCACCTGCTCGAGGCCAAGAGCTAACCCCTTCCGGCATCACGAAGCGGGGCCAGTCCGTGTGCTGACTGGCCCCGCTTTGTGGTGTTTCCTATCGCTTAGAAGCGGGGAGCAGCGCCCTGGATCGGCGGCACCACCGGCGGCAGTTCGCGAAGAACTGCGTCCTGCTTCTTCGCTTCTGCCCTGGCAGCCGCCTTGGCGCCCTGCTTGCTCGCCCCGAAGTCTTCCTCGTCGAACACTGGCTCCTCAAAAGCACCGAAGTCGCTCTTGCAGATCGTGCCGGCTGAGGGCACCCTGCCGGTTAGCAGGTAGCGGTCAACCCTAGAGGTCACGCAGTTTGACGTTCCGTACGCCGTGTGGCCGAAGTTGTCGCTGGAGAGCAGACGAGAGTTGGGCAGCAACGAGGCGGCCCGCACGGCGCCGTCGTAGTTGGTGGCCGGGTCCCAGAAGTTGCCGACGACGAGCACCGGGTTAGCGGTGCGAGCGGTGAACTTCCCGCGGTAGGAGTCGGTGTCCTTGACGGTCCAGTATCGCGAGGCGCAGGGGTTAGAGCCCCACGTCCAGAGTCGAGCGAAGCCGGTGCCGGTGCTGGCTGCGCGGTCGGCAGCGGTCGTCCAGTCGCCGACCAACCTCGGGTTGACCGAGTCGGTGCACAAGACCGTCTGGAAAGCGTCGCCGTCGTTGAAGTATGGGAAGCCGAAGCCGGTCTGCTTAGCGAGCTTTTGGGTGCGTGCAGCAGCCGCCTTTCGGTCGCTTTCCTTGCCCTTGTACTTGGCGACAAAGTGCCTGCTCGCTGCATTCTTCGCTGCCTTGCTGGTCTTGGCCCCAGCCTCGGTGCTCAGGTCGTAGAAGAAGGAAAGGTCGCTGGCCACAATCTCTGGTGCGAACGGTAGGTACATGTCCTCATTGAGCCAACCGACGAACGTCGCGTAGTCGATACCAAAGGAAAACTCCGGGTCGTCGGGGTCCACGATCTTGATCGGTCCCTCTTTAAGCGAGCGAACGAGCTTGTCGTAGTTCTTCTTGGGGTCACCTTGGGAAGCGAACTCGCAGAATTTCGGCCCGGCCTTCTTGCACAGGCGCAGGATCTCGTTGATGGCCTTGGTGCCACCCTCGCCCGAGCGGATGCGGGCGGTGACGGGGGTGCGTGCCGTTGCGGGGGTTCCGGCCCAGGCGACTGGGTCGAGCACGCCGTCAATCGCGATGGCACGCACACGGTCGGGGTACAGGTTGGCGTAAACGGTGCCGAGGTAGCTGCCGTAGGAGAACCCGAGGTAGCTCAGCTGCTTGTCACCGAACATGCGACGCATGACATCCATGTCGCGGGCAACGTTAGCCGTGGCCATGTGGGCCGACAGCGGTTTGCCGGTGCTCGAGCAGGCCCGCCCGAGGTTCTTCGAGGACCGCTTGTAGGCGGTCTTTTCCTTGTTGGTGTACGGGAAATAGACGTTGAGACCGCTCGTGGCGTCGAACAACTCGCCGATGTTCTTGAAGCACTGCACGTTGTCGCTGAAGTTGGTTCCGCGCGGATCGACACCGACAATGTCGAACTTGTTCAGGACCTCTGGGGAGAGGAAGTAGGGCGCTGCGGAGGCAATTTCGATGCCTGATCCGCCTGGTCCCCCGGGGTTGAGGAAGAGCGTGCCAACCTTGTTTTTCTGGTCCTTGGCCGGAAGGCGCAAGTAGGCGACCTCAGTGGTGGCACCCGTGGGCTTGTCGTAGTCCAAGGGAAGCTTGATCGTCCCGCATTCGCTCTTCACGTCGAATACGCTGGTGCAGTCGAAGGTAGTGGGCTTGGGTTTGCGCACCTGATCGACCCGCTTGGCTTCCGCCTTAGACGTGACGTCGCTGCCGGCGGCAAACACCCGCGAAGCCGGGGCTGGTGTTGTGCTGGTCTCGGCCTGGGCGACCAATGGAGCAGCCACTAATGAGCATATGGCTATTGACACTGCTAGAGCGCGGTTCCATCGTCGAGTTTTCACGGCGTTCTCCCTATCCCCTGCAGCGCCGATCAAACCCCGATGGCCGACCGTGCCCCGTGCAGGGCTTAAATGTCCTCCCGCGCGGTTATTCCCGTCAATAGCCAAAAGTATGTAACCAAAGTTCTGTCGCAGGGTTCCCTTTCGCCACGACTTTTGTACGCCCTGATGCCCGAGCGCTATCTGGCCCCGCCGCTGATGCACCGCCTAGACTCTGTCCATGACTTCTGCGGCCAACGAATCTGCATACACCCTCGTCTTGCTGCGTCACGGCGAGAGCCAGTGGAACGCCAAGAATCTCTTCACCGGGTGGGTCGATGTCGACCTGTCGGACAAGGGGCGAGAGGAGGCGCTGCGTGGGGGGCAGATGCTGCTGGACGAAGATGTGCTGCCCGATGTACTGCACACGTCTTTGCTGCGCCGGGCCATCAGCACCGCCAACTCCACACTCGATGTGGCTGGGCGGCACTGGATCCCCGTCCGCCGCTCGTGGCGTCTCAACGAGCGTCACTACGGTGCGCTTCAGGGCCTGGACAAGGCCGCGACTCGCGAGAAGTACGGCGAAGAACAGTTCATGTTGTGGCGCCGCTCGTTCGACACCCCGCCGCCACCCATTGACGCCGACTCGGAGTTCTCCCAGGCAGCCGACCTGCGGTATGCCGACTTGGGCGATGACGTGCCCGCGACCGAATGCCTTAAGGACGTCATCGAGCGGATGCTTCCCTACTGGGAGTCCTCGATCGTGCCCGATCTGCAGGCCGGCCACGTCGTCATGGTGGCCGCGCACGGCAACAGCCTGCGGGCCCTTGTCAAGCACCTCGACGGCATTAGCGACGAAGATATCGCCGGCCTCAACATCCCCACCGGCATACCACTGGTTTACGAGTTGGACGCTGACTTCCACCCCGTGCAACGTGGCGGGCGCTACCTCGACGCCGATGCCGCCGCCGCCGCGATCACCGCGGTAGCTAACCAGGGCAAGTAACTAACTGTCGTCGAACTTATAGCCCAGGCCGCGCACAGTCAGGATGTGTTTCGGGTTAGCCGGATCGGGTTCAACCTTGGCCCGCAGACGCTTCACGTGCACGTCTAGGGTCTTGGTGTCTCCGACGTAGTCGCTGCCCCAGACGCGATCAATGAGTTGGCCTCGGGTCATGACCCGACCAGCGTTGCGCAACAACATCTCTAGGAGCTCAAACTCTTTGAGCGGCAGGGTGATCTTCTCGCCAGAAACGGTCACCTGGTGACGCTCGACGTCCATCCGAACTGGCCCGCCGGAGACGCTGGTTGGCACGAGCTCTTCGGGCTCTGCGTTGCGGCGTAAGACCGCTTTGATGCGGGCCAGCAACTCGCGGGCAGAGTAGGGCTTGGTCACGTAGTCGTCGGCGCCGATCTCCAGCCCCACGACCTTGTCGACCTCGCTGTCTTTGGCGGTCAACATGATCACCGGCACGCTGGAACGCGTCCGCAGCGCTCGGCATACGTCGACGCCGCTGAGCCCAGGCAGCATCAAGTCGAGCAACACGAGATCGGCGCCGTTGCGGTCAAACTCCTCGATGCCGGCCGGGCCTGTCTGCGCAACGGCAACCTCGTAGCCCTCTTTGCCGAGCAGGTACGACAGAGGATCGGAAAAAGACTCCTCGTCCTCAACCACCAAGATCCGGGTCACAGGGATACCTTTCGTTGTGCGGGACGTTGACTGTCAGGGGCTGCGGAGCCGACCGGGCGGGAGTCGTTGGTGATGCTAGGCAGTCGAATCGTAAACGTGGAACCTTGGCTCTCTTGGCTCCAGAGCGTCACCTCACCACCGAGGTTGGCGCAAATGTGTTTCACGATGGACAGGCCCAGGCCCGTGCCGCCGGTCATCCGCGAGCGCGCGGTGTCGACTCGGTAGAAGCGTTCGAAGATTCGCTCTTGGTCTTTAAGGGGAATCCCTCGTCCTTGGTCCGAGACCTGAATCTCGACGACGTCATTGACTCGTCTCGTGGTCACTGAGACGCGGGTTCGGTCCTCGGAGTAGGCAATCGCGTTGGTCACCAGGTTGCGGATGGCGGTCGTGATCAGCTCAGGATCGCCGTAGACGCGTGTTCCCGCCCGAGCGGTCGCCACCCGAGCCGACAGTATGCGGTTGGCCGCGACGAGGCGGGTTTGCTCGACCGCCTCGTCGGCGCAACGTGCGACGTCGACCACCGTGAGTTCGTTCATCATGTCCACGGTCTGCAGGCGCGAGAGGTCCACAATCTCGGTCACCAGCTTGGTGAGGCGCTCAGCCTCGACCTTCATCCGCCGCGCAAAGCGCTTCACCGCCACCGGGTCGTCGGCCGCACCTTCGACCGCCTCGGCGAGGAGCGACAGACCGCCAACGGGGGTCTTGAGTTCGTGGCTCACGTTGACCACGAAGTCGCGGCGTACCTCCTCGACGCGGCGGTTTTGCGTGCGGTCTTCAATCAGAGTCAAGATGAGGCCGTCGGCGATGCGTGCTACCCGCACCCCGATGACTAGGCGGCTGGCGCCAACGCGTCCGCGGGCAGATTCGAATTCGCTTTCGCGGGTCTGCCCGTCGGTTAGGACGAGTTCAAAGACGCGCCGCAACTCAGAGTGGGCCAACTCGTGACCCCGCACCAGGCCGAACGTCGAAGCGGTGGACGTTGCTTGGAGCACCCGCCCGTCGCGGGCCACGATAATGCCTCCGGATCGGGTGGCGGCCAATAGCTCCGCTACCCCGGTTGCCAACTTTTGGTGAGCCTGATCTTGGGTGGGGGGCTCGGCGGCTAGAGCGTCGGCGAGAGCGCGACGAGCTGCGACGAGTTGCACGACTAGGGCGACCACGACCGCAAGGAGGATGATGGCCACGGCGGCCACCACCAGCAACGGGACAGAGGTGGATGACACAGGCATGAACACCACACTAGATCGCCGAACCAGTGCCGATGACCGTAAAGTGAAGTTGTGCCAGGCGGTCGTGAACTGTTCACGTGTCGTCGGTACTTCGTTCACTCTGTCATGACAGCGTGCTCGCGAACCTAGCGAAGAGGAGCACCATGCGCACGGCTTACCACGAGGAATTGGTCCTGATCTCGGACCAGTTGGTTGAGATGACTCGACTGACTGCCTCCGCCCTCAATAGGGCAACCCAGTCTTTGATGGACGCAGACCTAGAACTTGCTGAAAGTGTCATTACGGCGGACGAGCATATCGACGCAGTGCGCCGTGACCTCGACAATCGCGCCGTTGACACTTTGGCTCGCCAGCAGCCCGTCGCAACCGACCTGCGCACGCTGGTCACCGCGATGCGGATGAGTTCGGATTTGGAGCGGATGGGGGATTTGGCTCGGCACGTGGCCAAGGTTGCTCGCCTTCGCTATCCCGCCACGGCCATTCCTGCGTCGCTACAGGCTACTTTCGTCGAGATGGCGCAACTGGCTGAGCGGATGGTCATGAAGACCGGGGCGATCATCCACAACAACGATCTCGCGGGCGCGAGTCGCCTGAAGGATGATGACGACCGGATGGACGAGTTGCACCGCGAGGTCTTCGCTGTGCTGCTGTCTGATCGATGGACAGGGCCGACCGAAGCCGCCGTGGACGCCACGCTGCTGAGCAGGTACTACGAGCGATTCGGCGACCACGCTGTTTCGGTGGCTCATCGGGTTGTCTACTTGGTGACAGGTGAATGGCACGACGAGGTTAACTTGGACGAGGCTCTGGAAAATCGGACGGCCCAAAGCGCTCGGGACACGGCTCCGATCCGCGAGTAGCAGTTCCATGTGCGCAGTCATCGCCGGGCACGTCCTCGGCGTTGACTGCGGTGGTCTGTTCCGTTATTTGGTTGCGGTCGCTGCGTCGCCTTCGCCGAGTAGATCCGCGTAGTTCGCGTAGTAGCCGTCGGGGGGCAGCACCGGCACTGACGATGAAGCGACCTCGCCGCCGGAGGTGGTGATCCGCAGGTCGATCAGGGCTCCAGGTAGGCCGGGGATCTCAGCCGCCAGGATGGGGTCAACAAACTCGCCTTCGGCGATGCGGCCATCGAGACGTGCGGCGCTATCGGCAGGAATCTCCACAGACGGGGTCAACTCCGTGCGAGCGCCGTCAACTTCTAGCGCTACCTCAAGGGTTAGCGACTCCTCGGAGCTGTTCACGACGTAGCCAAGGATGACGCCTGGCCCACCATTGCCTTCGCTGACCACCAGCAGGTCTCGCACTTCGACGTCACCGCTCTCGGTGTCGATGCTGACGCCGTCGGCGGGGTCGTAAATTTGGTCGGTGGTGATGGGCGATGCGACCTGGCAGGCACTCAGCCCCGCGGTGGCTGCCAGGGCAGCAACGATCAGGCTGAGGCGTCGGGTGGGAGACGTGGAGGTCCGCGTTCTAAGCACAGGCGTAGCCTACCGGGTCCGTCGCTCGTGCGCATAGGCCGCTGACCAGCATAAATGCCATGGGTGTTATTTAGTGATCCACGCCACTCGTGTTATTCTGAGGCTCCGCGAAAGGGGCAAATCAAAGATGGCATTTAAGGTCGGCGAGACCGTCGTGTATCCGCATCACGGCGCCGCACTCATCCAAGAGATGAACAAACGAACCATAAAGGGTGAGGAGAAGGTCTACCTCAAACTGAAGGTCGCCCAAGGTGACCTCACCATTGAGGTCCCTGCCGAGAACTGTGACCTCGTTGGGGTTCGCGATGTCGTCGGCAAAGAGGGCCTAGACAAGGTCTTCGCCGTGCTTCGCGCTGATCACACCGAAGAGCCGACCAACTGGTCGCGCCGATACAAGGCAAACCTCGAGAAGCTCGCCTCTGGCGACGTCGTCAAGGTGGCCGAAGTGGTGCGTGACCTGTGGCGACGTGACCGCGACCGCGGCCTGTCTACCGGGGAGAAGCGTCTGCTCAACAAGGCGCGTCAGATCCTGGTTTCCGAGTTGGCTCTGGCTGAGAAGACCAACGAAGACAAGGCTGAGGCCACGCTAGACGAGGTCCTCGCCTCCTGAACGTAGGCATCATCCTGGTCGCAGCTGGCCAGGGTTCCCGACTTGGGGCTGATCGACCAAAGGCACTCGTGCTGGTGGGCGGTCAGCCTCTTGTTGTGCGTGCCCTCCGCGAAGCAGCGCAGTGCCACGGTGCCACCGAGATCGTGGTGGTCGCCCCGGCCGGACACCGTGCGGATATGAGCCAGGCAGTGAGCGACGTAGATATACCCCAGCAGGTTGCGGTCGCCGTGGTCGATGGCGGCGCAGAACGTCGAGACTCGGTGGCCTTGGGGCTGGCGGCGCTCACCGACAAAATCGGCATCGTTTTGGTGCACGACGCTGCTCGAGCGTTGGCGCCGGCGTCAGTGTTCAACGAAGTCGTGTCGGCGGTGCGATCTGGGCACGCTGCGGTGGTGCCGACTATCCCGGTGGTCGACACCCTCAAGGAGGTGCGGGCCACGCCACTCGGGGAAGCGGTCGTCGCCACGATTGACCGTTCCATGGTCCGCGTGGCACAGACCCCACAGGGCTTCTTGCGGGAGACGTTGGCGCGTGCTCACACTCAAATCGAGGCTACGCATACGTCAACGGACGACGCAGGCATGGTCGAAGCAATGGGGCCCCGTGTTTTCACCGTGCCCGGCGACCCCAGATCAATGAAGATCACCACCTCGCATGACCTCGCGGTCGCCGACGTGTGGCTGCAGGAGACGTCATGACCGGCGCGCCTCGCGTCGGCATTGGCACCGACGTCCACCGGTATGCCGAATCTGGCGATGGCTCCCTGGAGCGTGAGTTGTGGTTGGGCTGCCTACTGTGGCCCGGTGAGCGGGGCATCGAAGGTCACTCCGACGGTGACGTCGCATCGCACGCCGCGTGCGATGCCCTGCTGGCTGCGGGGGGTCTGGGTGATTTGGGCAGCGTGTTTGGCACCGGGCGCCCCGAAATGGTCGGTGCGGGGGGAGGGCAGATGCTGGCCCATGTGCTGAACCTGCTTGCCGAGTCTGGTTTTGCCGTCGGCAACGTATCGGTGCAGGTCATCGGTAACACCCCGAAGGTGGGGCCTCGTCGGCGTGAAGCAGAGGCAGCCATGTCCGCTGCCCTCGGCGGGGCGCCGGTATCGGTGAGCGCCACGACCACCGATGGTCTAGGACTGACCGGTCGCGGCGAGGGCATCGCGGCCATCGCCACCGCCCTCATCATCTGAGTCGTGCTCAACGCTGAGGCCCGGCGATCGGCATACCCCGCTCATGACCGTTGTGCGCTCTCTTTGCGGTTTGCAGGCGGGGGAGTGCGCGCAGATCGGTCATCTGGTGCTCGGGGGAACGTTGATGGTCACATGGCCTCCATGGGCGGCATACTGGTGCGGTCGTCACCCCAAGGTCGAGGAGGACCGCGTCACATGCCTAGCACCGTCAAAGGCGTCATCGCCCGCAGCAAGAATGCCCCCGTCGAGGTCGTCGACGTGGTGGTTCCTGATCCTGGCCCCAACGAAGTCATCGTCACCATCGAGGCCTGCGGGGTGTGCCAAACCGACGTTCACTACCGCGAGGGTGCGATCAACGACGAGTTCCCGTTTTTGCTCGGCCATGAGGCCGCAGGCACGGTGGAGACCATCGGCGAGGGCGTCACCAACGTCAAGGTCGGCGACTTCGTGATCCTCAACTGGCGGGCCGTCTGCGGTCAGTGCCGCGCCTGCAACCGGGGCGAGCCGTGGTACTGCTTTGACACCCACAACGCCGCCCAGTCCATGACCCTGACCGACGGCACCGTGTTGTCACCGGCGCTCGGCATCGGGGCCTTTATCGAGAAGACTCTGGTCCATTCGGGTCAGTGCACCATCGTGGACCGCCAAGCCTCGGCTGTCGCCGCTGGCTTGCTCGGCTGCGGTGTGATGGCGGGCTTCGGCGCGGCCGTCAACACCGGTGGCGTCACCCGCGGTGACTCGGTGGCGGTCATCGGGTGTGGTGGGGTCGGCAACGCGGCGATCGCTGGTGCAGCGTTGGCGGGAGCAAGCAAGGTCATCGCGGTCGACGTCGATGACCGCAAGCTCGAAGGCGCCAAGCGCTTCGGCGCCACCCACACCGTGAACTCCAAGAACGTGGACGCCATCGAGGGCATCCAGGAGCTAACCGGAGGCTTCGGAGCCGACGTCGTCGTGGACGCGGTCGGTCGACCCGAGACCTACAAGCAGGCGTTTTACGCCCGCGACCTCGCCGGGACGGTGGTGCTCGTCGGCGTTCCGAACCCGGACATGATGATCGAGTTGCCGCTGATTGACATCTTCGGGCGCGGCGGTTCGCTCAAATCCAGCTGGTATGGCGACTGCTTGCCTTCGCGTGATTTCCCGATGCTCATCGACCTCTACCGCCAGGGCAAGTTCGACCTGGACGGTTTCGTCAGCGAAACGATCGGCATCGACGACGTCGAAGAGGCCATCGCCAAGATGGGCCGCGGCGAGGTCCTGCGCTCGGTCGTCGTGATGCCGGAGGCTGGCTAAATGAGTGACGAAGCGCAGGCGCGGATCGCGCACACCGTCACCTCGGGGACCTTTAGCCTCGACGGTGGCACCTGGGAGGTCGACAACAACGTCTGGGTGATCGGCGACGACACCGAGTGCGTCGTCATCGATGCCCCGCACGACGTTGAGGCCATCGTTGAGGCGATTAACGGGCGTGAACTCAAGGCCATCTTGCTGACCCACGCGCACGACGACCACATCGACGCGGCCGGCGAGTTGGCCACCGCAACGGGTGCGCCGACATACCTGCACGCGCACGATCGGATGCTCTGGGACCGGGTGTATGCCGAGGCCCCAGACCACGAGTTGACCGACGGTCAGACCTTTGAGGTGGCCGGGGTCAGCATCGAGGTGCTACACACGCCCGGTCACAGCCCCGGCGCATGCTGCTTCTTTATTGCCGACCTGGGCGTGGTCTTCACCGGCGACACCCTCTTCAACGGCGGTCCAGGTGCGACCGGTCGCTCGTTCAGCAGCTTCGACACCATCGTGGAGTCGATCA
>JBBSKS010000058.1:0-13378 GCA_038256095.1 Actinomycetales bacterium
ATCAACGCCGACCAAATCATCGTGCTCGAAGACGGTCGGGTGGTCGGACGGGGAACGCACGACGAACTGCTGGCCGGCTGCACGACATACCAAGAAATTGTGTCCTCCCAACTGAGTTCTGAGGTGGCCTGAGATGGCTGAGGGCGTGAAGTCCGCAGAAGAGAAGGCCGCTGAAGCCCGGCGTGGGCCTCCCGTGCAACGACGTGGCCCCGGAGCGGGCATCGGGGCACCGGTCGAAAAGCCGATGAACTTCAAGGGCTCGGCGGTGCGACTGCTGAGCTTGCTCAAACCCGACCGCACCCTGCTCCTCGGCGTGTTCGTGATGACCAGCGTCTCCGTGATTCTTACCGCCGTCGGGCCGCTCATTTTGGCTCGCGCCACCGACCTCATCTTCAGCGGTTCTTTCGCCTCTCGGCTCGTGCCAGCGGGGACCACACAGGAGCAGGCCGTCCAGGGCCTGCGAGCCCGTGGCGACGACACGTTGGCCGATATTCTGGGCGCGATGGACTACGTCGTCCCTGGTCAGGGTATCGACTTCGCTGCGGTCGCCAACGTGCTGATGTTTGCGTTGGTCCTTTACGTCATCGCATCGCTGCTCGCCTGGGCGCAAGGTCGGCTGCTGGTCGTCGTGGTCAACCGCGCGGTTTTCGGGCTTCGTCGCATCGTGGAGGAAAAGCTCCACCGACTCCCGCTGCCCTACTTCGACTCCCAACCCCGTGGCGAGGTGCTGAGCCGGGTCACCAACGACATCGATAACGTCGCTCAGAGCCTGCAACAAACGTTGAGCCAGTTGCTGACGTCGCTCCTGACCGTGGTCGCAATGGTGGTGATGATGTTCATCGTGTCGCCGCTCTTGGCGATTGTCGCGCTCGTCACGATCCCGCTGGTCATGGCCGTGACTGCTGTGATCGGCAAGCGTGCCCAAGGCTTGTTCGTCCGGCAGTGGAAGCACACCGGTGAGGTCAACGGCATCGTCGAGGAATCCTTCTCCGGCCACGAGCTCATCCAGGTTTTCGGTCGACGCCGCGAGTCGCGGACGGCGTTTAATACATCCAACGACAAGTTGTATGACGCCAGCTTCGGAGCCCAGTTCGTCTCCGGTTTGATCATGCCCTCGGTGATGTTCATCGGGAACCTGAACTACGTAGTCATCGCGGTGCTCGGTGGGATGCGGGTGGCCAGCGGCTCGATGAGCCTGGGCGACGTGCAGGCCTTCATTCAGTATTCGCGGCAGTTCACCCAGCCGCTGACCCAGGTGGCCTCGATGGCCAACCTGATGCAGTCGGGTGTGGCCTCGGCTGAGCGCGTTTTCGAGGTTCTGGATGCCCCTGAGCAAGAGGCCGAGGCCACGAGCCCAGCGGTGCTCGATTCACCGCGTGGGAGGGTGTCTTTCGAGGATGTCTCGTTCTCCTACGACCCGGCGCAGCCGCTGATCGAGAGCCTCGACTTGTGCGTCGAGCCCGGCCAGACGGTCGCGATCGTTGGTCCGACAGGAGCCGGAAAGACAACCCTGGTCAACCTGCTGATGCGCTTCTACGAGCTCAACTCCGGGCGGATCACCCTCGATGGCATCGACATCACTGACCTCACTCGCCACGACCTGCGCTCGCGGGTCGGGATGGTGCTACAGGATGCGTGGCTGTTCAAGGGGTCCATCCGTGAAAACATCGTCTACGGCCGACCGGAAGCGACTGAGGACGAGATGTTGGAGGCTGCACGCGCTACCTATGTCGACCGGTTCGTGCACTCCTTGCCTGAGGGCTACGACACGGTGCTGGACGCCGAGGCAGGCAGCGTGTCGGCGGGGGAGCGCCAGCTGATCACCATCGCTCGGGCATTCTTGACCGACCCGGCGCTGCTGATCCTGGACGAGGCGACCTCGTCGGTGGACACCCGGACCGAGTTGTTGCTCCAGCAGGCGATGGCCGCGCTGCGGGCCGACCGCACATCGTTTGTGATCGCGCACCGGCTCTCGACGATCCGCGACGCCGACGTGATCTTGGTGATGGAGGCAGGGCACATCGTCGAGCAGGGCACGCACGAGGCGCTATTGGGGGCCGATGGTGCGTATGCCGCGCTCTACCGCTCCCAGTTCGCCGCTCCCGCCGATACTCAGGCTTCAGGGATGCCGTCGATGAAGACGTCAACCTTCTCCTTGTAGAAGCACACGAGACCTGCGATCGGCGCGCATTCACGGGTCGGGAAGTCGTAGGACCACGCCAGGTCTTCATACGTTGTGCCATTGACGGCGATCGACCAGTAACCGGTGCTGATTCCCTTGTAGGGACACTGAGTCTTTATCTCAGTGGCGACCATGTGCTCCCAGTTCACGTCGGTGCGCGGCAGGTAGAACCGAGCGGGCAGACCCGTCTCCAGCAGCACGACAGGAGAGGTCGAGTCGGCAATGACCACGCCGTCTTTTTCGATCCGGATGCGCCGTGACGAACGCAGCGAGTCCACCCGCACGTAGGGGCTGCGAGGGTGCAAGAACACCTCTTCGTCCTCCTCGTACCAAGCGTCCATGGCGTCCCAGTCGAACCGGTATGTGGCATCAAGACCGTCGATTGCGGGCTGGGTGAGCAACCGCGCAGCCCCGGCCACCGTGCGATCGCCGTGGGTGAGGGACTGAACGGACCACATACCTTGGGCCGTTCTCTTGGCGCGCCCGTCGTCGGCCAACAAGGACGCGTCGACGTCAGCGGCTGGGATGTAGAACTGGGGGTAGTAGGGGTGCTCCCACACGTAGATCGCCCGTGTCGTGTCGACCACCGTTACGCCGTCGAAGGTCGCGCGGACCCGGCGGGCGACCGGCGTCGTGTGGTTTCGAGCGACCGGGGACCCCGGGTAGTGGCCAGCATCGATGGAAGCGGCGGCGGGCTGGGAGTCATCGGTCGTCATGGGTACAGAAAGCCCGACAGGCGCAGGGCGTATTCCGGCACACCCGGCCTCCCAGCGAGAAGTTGGGTTACCGTGTGCCCGGAGTCCCCGTCGGAGTCGCGACGAATCCGCGGCACGGGTGCTACAGCAAGGAGCTAAATCATGGCAAAAACACTGGTCATCGTCGAGTCGCCGGCCAAAGCCAAGAAAATCGCTGAGTTCCTTGGCAAGGAGTATCAGGTTGACGCCAGTGTCGGGCACATCCGCGACCTGCCGAACCCAAGCGAACTTCCCGCAGACATGAAGAAGGGGCCGTACGGGCGTTTCGCGATTAACGTCGACGACGGTTTCGACCCGTACTACGTTGTCGATGGGGACAAGAAGAAGAAGGTCGCCGAGCTCAAGCGGGCCCTCAAGGACGCCGACGAACTATTACTCGCCACTGATGAGGACCGCGAGGGCGAGGCCATCGCCTGGCACCTCCTCGAGGTCCTCAAGCCCAAGGTGCCGGTCAAGCGGATGGTCTTCCACGAGATCACCAAAGAGGCCATCCAGCGCGCGGTGAACGAGACCCGCGACATCGACATACAGATGGTGGACGCCCAGGAGACGCGGCGCGTGCTGGACCGCCTGTACGGGTATGAGGTGTCGCCCGTGCTGTGGCGCAAGGTCAAGCAGGGGCTGTCGGCTGGGCGAGTGCAGTCTGTCGCCACGCGGATGGTGGTCGAGCGCGAGCGTGAGCGGATGGCGTTCAGGTCGGCGTCGTACTGGGACGTTGAGGGAGAGTTTGCTCCCTCAGCCAACTCAGGGCAGGCCTTTGTCGCCCGCCTGACGGGGGTGGATGGATCGCGGGTCGCTACGGGACGCGACTTCGCCGACACTGGCGAGCTGAAAACCTCTGGGGTGCGCCACCTCGACGCGGCCTTGGCCACCGCAATTGCTGAAGCCATGGGTGAGTCGGCGGTCACGGTTCGCGAGGTCTCCGAAAAGCCCTATACGCGGCGCCCCTCGGCACCGTTCACGACGTCCACGCTGCAGCAAGAGGCCAGTCGCAAGTTGCGCCTCGGCAGCCAGGCCGCGATGCGCACGGCTCAGCGGCTGTACGAAAACGGCTACATCACCTACATGCGGACGGACTCGACGACGCTGTCGGGCTCGGCGATCAGCGCCGCCCGCAGACAGGCCACCGATCTGTATGGCGCGGAGTACATCCCGGATGCGCCACGCGTCTACGGTAAGAAGGCCAAGAACGCCCAGGAGGCTCACGAAGCCATCCGCCCGGCGGGTGATTCGTTCCGCACGCCAGCCCAGGTCGCGGGGGAGTTGCGCGGCGGCGAGTACGCGCTCTACGAACTGATCTGGAAGCGCACCGTTGCTTCGCAGATGTCGGATGCGCGTGGGTCCACGGCGAGCGTCAAGCTCGGTGCGACCTTGCCCTCGGGCACCAGTGCGGGTGGCGTTGCCGTTGCCGACGCCGAGTTCTCCGCGAGCGGAACGGTTATTACGTTCCGGGGGTTCCTGGCGGCATACGAGGAGGGTCGTGACGAAGACCGCCACGCCCGCAACGACGCCGACTCCGAGCGCCGCCTGCCCAAGCTGTCCGAAGGTGTCGCGCTCGACACCCTGCGCGCTGACGCACAGGGGCACCAGACCAACCCGCCCGCGCGATACACCGAGGCTACGCTGGTCAAGGCGCTGGAGGAGAAGGGCATCGGACGTCCCTCGACGTATGCCGCCACGGTCGGCACGATTCAAGACCGCGGCTACGTGCGCACCAAGGGCTCGGCGTTGATCCCGACCTGGTTGGCCTTCGCGGTCACCCGGTTGTTGGAGCTGCACTTCTCACGGCTCGTGGATTACGACTTCACCGCGTCCATGGAAGAAGACCTCGACGCGATCGCGCGCGGCGACGAGCAGCGGGTGGCGTGGTTGAAGCGCTTCTACTTCGGCGACGAAGCCAAGCACGCCGAGGGTCTGCGGGACCTCGTGGCTGACCTGGGCGACATCGACGCCCGTGGGGTGTCCACCATCGAGATCGGTGAGGGCATCGTGGTGCGGGTCGGGCGCTATGGCCCCTACGTCGAGGACGTCAACAACGAGGGCGAGCCTAAGCGGGCCAGCATCACTGACGACATTGCCCCCGATGAGATGACTGCTGCCAAGGGACGCGAGTTGCTGGAGACGGCGGCAGACGACGGTCGCGTGCTTGGCCAAGACCCCGACAACAGGCGGGACATTGTGGCCAAGGCAGGTCGCTACGGCCCCTACGTCACCGAGGTCATCCCCGACCCCGACGACGGTGCAGGCGCTGCGGTGGCCGCTGGTGACGGCGGCACCGGGCCGAAGAAGCCGACCAAGAAGGCCGCGAAGGTCAAGCCCCGCACGGCCAGCCTGTTCAAGGATATGGATCTCTCAACTATTGAATTAGATACCGCGCTGCGGCTGTTGAGCCTGCCCCGCGTGGTGGGCGCCGATCCCGAGTCTGGGGACGAAATCACCGCACAAAACGGTCGCTACGGTCCCTATCTGAAGAAGGGCACCGATTCGCGTTCGTTGGCCACCGAGGATCAGTTGTTCACGGTCACGCTTGAAGAGTCGTTGGCCATCTATGCCCAGCCCAAGCAGCGGGGCCGGGCCGCCGCGCCACCGCTGAAGGAGCTGGGCAACGACCCGGTTTCGGAGAAACCGGTGGTGGTCAAGGAGGGACGTTTTGGTGCCTACGTGACCGACGGCGAAACCAACGCGACGCTGCGCAAGGACGACGACCCCGAGTCGATCACGCCCGAGCGTGGGTTCGAGTTGTTGGCCGACAAGCGTGCTAAGGGTCCGACGACGAAGAAGCGACAGGCGAAGAAAACCACCAAGAAGGCTGCGGCCAAGAAGCGCGCTCCTGCGAAACGGACTGGCACGAAGAAGGCAACCGCCAAGAAGGCTTAGATCCTGGCGTCGAGGAGCCTCACTGTGGGAGTTCCGGTGTAGTCGAGCAGTTTGTGGTCGGCAGTCATGAGGGTCATATTTTCGGACGCTGCCGCAGCGATCAGCAACCGGTCGAAGGGGTCCGAATGTGAAAAACCTTCAATTTTGCTGACGCCCCAGGCGTGGTCTGCACTGATGTCCAGCCAGCCAGCGCCCGCGCTCTCGATACGGGAGATGACGTCTGCAGGAAGTGTGAGTTTCCCCGACGACGCCTTGATCGCCATCTCCCACACACTCGCGGTCGAGACTAGGACGTCCAACTCCGCAGAAATTGCTGAGCGTGCTTTGGGTCCGAGCTTGGGGTTGTCGGACAGCATCCACAAAACGACGTGCGTATCGAGCAGCATCAAGAGCCTTCGAACATTGCAACGATGTCGTCGTCCACGTCGTCGAAAGTTTCGTCGTCGAGGATGAGGACCAGGCCCTTGGCTGTTCCGAAAACGATGTCGGCGCGCTTATGTGCGACCAAGTCAGCTATGGGTCGGCCCGCGCGCGCGATGGTCACTCGTTCCCCAGACTCGACGCGTTCGAGGAGTTTGGACAGGCTGGACTTCGCCTCATGGATGTTCACCACCGTGGTCATCCACCTACTATACGGGCTAAGTCGGACTAGGCTAGACGAAAGCGCCTTTGCCGGTGATGGCGCGGCCGACGATCAGCGTGTTGATCTCGCGAGTGCCTTCATACGAGTAAATCGCTTCGGCATCGGCCACAAAACGTCCCACGTGGTGCTCCAGCAGGATGCCGTTGCCGCCAAGCACCTCCCGAGCCCAGCCAACGGTCTCGCGCATCCGCGCCGTCGTGAAGGCCTTGGCCAACGAGGCATGCTCATCGCGAAGGAGCCCGGCATCCTGCAACTGAGAAACGCGCACACACATCGCCGTCGACGCAGTCACGTTGGCGAGCATCTTGACCAGCAAGTCCTGCACCAACTGGAAGCTCGCGATCGGTCGGCCGAATTGCTCACGCGTCTTGGTGTAGGCCAGCGCGTGCTCATATGCACCCCGGCCGCAGCCGGTCGCTGCCCACGCCACTCCCATCCGAGTGACCTTCAGGACTTTGGCGGTGTCTTTGAACGTGTTGGCGCGCGCCAATCGGTTTGCCTCTGGCACGCGGACGCCGGTCAGCGTGATCTCCGAGTTCAGCACCACGCGCAGCGCCATCTTGTCTTGTTGCACCTCGAAGTGCATTCCTTCGGTGCCCTTCTCGACCACAAACCCCTTGACCTGGTCGTCCTCGACGTCGCGAGCCCAGATCACGTTAAGGTCGGCAAACGAGGCGTTGCCGATCCACTTCTTTTGCCCGTCGAGCACCCACTCCTCGCCCTCGCGTCGAGCGGATGTAGCCAGCCCACCGGCGATACCCGAGCCCACCTCCGGCTCGGTCAATCCGAAGGACCCGAGCACCTCCATCCGAGCCATTGCCGGCAACCAACGCTCTTGCTGCTCATCCGAGCCGCACAGCGCGATCGAACCCATCGCTAGCCCACCGTGGACACCCATGAAGGTCTCAATCGAGGCATCGGTGCGGGCCATCTCCATGTGCACCATGCCGTCGAGCAGCGAGCTACGCCCGGGACAGCCCGGTGCATCGTGGGGCAGCCCCGCAATGCCTAACTTGGCCATGCCGGGGATGAGTTCGTGGGGGAACTTCGCGCGCGTCCAGTAGTCGTTGATGATCGGCTCGACGGAGGTCACCATGAACTCGCGCACACGGGCCAAAAGTTCACGGTCCTCATCGTTGAGCAGTAGTTCGAAGGCGAGGAAGTCAGATTCGGTCGTGCCCTTTAGTGGGTTCGCAGAGTCCATCGCCTGAGTATGCCGTCACGGCCGACATGCTGTGCGGCGGGCCTATCGCTGGCTCGCGTAGCGGGTCACGATCGGCGATGAGTCCGCTGATTGAGGCGTTTGGCGGCCCGCGAGCCTAGGGTCGTCAGGGTTTTGACAGTGCTCGACCCCAATCTCTGCGCCGCCGCATACCCAGGGATGGTGTTAGTGATCGGTGGCTGTGGCGCACCGGGCAGCAGACGGTTCACCAGGCCGAGTGCGCGCACCGTGGTCGCGGGCGCCAATCCGTGCACTCGTGAGCCGATGTGGGTCAGCGGGTGTAGAGCGACGCGGGGTTTCCCGGCCAAAACTCCATCGACGATCTTGGCCGCAGCGCGCTCGGCGTCCATGGAAATGAGCGGCAACGAGGCCGATGGCGCGAACCAGGCGTACTCGGCTCCTTGGTTGCCGGTGAACAGCGCGCGCTCGTGTGAGCCAGTGCGCATCAGCCCCGGCACGATGGTGGTGGACGTGACGCCTGTTCCTTGTAGTTCGGAAGCCAGCCCCTCGGAGAAGCCCACCGCCCCAAATTTTGCCGTCGCGTAGGGCAACAGGTGCGGCGGCGCGACCGTTCCGCCGATCGAGGCGACAGTGCCAATGCGACCGAACTTGCGAGACCGCATACCCGGCAGCACGGCCCATGCGAGATTGATGGGTCCAAAAAGCATCGTCGAGATGGCCTCGTCGAAATGGTCCAAGGTCACCGACTCCACCGGGCCGACTTGAATAACCCCAGCAACGGTAATTAGCACGTCAATCGGCCCCAGACTGGCGCGCACCTCAGACACCATCTCGGCGACGTCGTTGCGATTGCCGACGTCGCAGACGTACGAGGACACCGTCCCGAACTTGGACAGCCGCACCACAGCCGCATCCAACTCTTCACGTGAGCGTGCGCAGATCGCCACATCGTGATTGCGTTCAAGCAAAGTGCGGGCAAGTAAAAAGCCAAGCCCTCGGGAGGCGCCAGCGACCAGCGCAACAGGTTTATTCATGGGTTTCACGCTACGTCCCAACGGGCAACCGCGCTCGACGTGCGGTCCGCGACACTCGCGTTTAGCGTGTATTCCTATGAAGGCACTCACCTGGCAAGGCATCGAAAACGTCGAGGTAAAAGGAGTCCCAGAACCGGTGATCCAAGCGCCGACCGACGCGATCGTCCGGGTCACCTCCACCGCGATCTGCGGCTCTGATCTGCACCTTTATTCTGTGCTTGCACCGTACCTCGCCAAGGGCGACATCCTCGGCCACGAGTTCATGGGCATCGTCGAAGAAGTCGGCACCGGGGCCGGATCGTTGTCCGTGGGGGACCGCGTGGTTGTGCCGTTCAACATCTCTTGCGGATCGTGCTGGATGTGCGATCGCGGCTTGTTCGCTCAATGCGAGACGACTCAGGTCCGCGAGCAGGGCAAGGGTGCCCAACTCTTCGGCTACACCTCGTTATACGGGTCGGTGCCCGGCGGCCAGGCCGAGTACGTGCGCGTCCCACACGCCGACTTCGGTCCTGTTGTGGTCGGTCAGGAGCACTCAGACGAGCGGTACCTCTACCTCTCCGACATCCTGCCGACGGCATGGCAAGGAGTCTCGTATGCCGACGTGTCGCCTGGTGGCACGCTGGTCGTGATCGGCCTGGGCCCCGTTGGCCAACTCGCGGTTCGCAGCGCCCGCCACATGGGGATCGAGCGCGTCATCGGCGTCGACGTGGTGTCGGAAAGGCTCGAACTCGCCCGCGCTGGGGGTGCCGAGGTCATCGATCTGCGCGGAGTGAAAGATGTCGCCGCCACCATCTTCGACATGACTGACGGTCGAGGCGCGGACGGCGTGGTCGATGCCGTCGGTATGGAAGCCCACGGCAACCCCATCTCTGGGGCGGTGATCACTGCGGCCGCGCACCTACCCGGCCCGATTGCGCGTGCTGCCATCGAAAATGCCGGGATTGATCGACTGGCCGCACTGCATACCGCGATGTCCGCCGCGCGCCGAGGGGGCACCGTGTCGATCTCGGGCGTCTACGGCGGGATGGCCGACCCCATGCCGATGATGGAAATGTTCGACAAGGGCTTAGCGATTCGGATGGGTCAGTGCCACGTGAAGCAGTGGACGCCGGACCTGCACGAAATCCTTAAGAGCGCCGACGATGTGCTGGGCGTGGAATCAATCGCGACGCACATAGTGCCGTTGTCGGAGGCAGCCGATGCTTACAAGATGTTTCAGGAGAAGCGGGACGGCTGCATCAAGGTGGTGCTGAAGCCGTAGCAGAGTCTCACATGAGCATGAGTCCAGCGAGGAACGCTGCGACGAAACCGATGACCGCGCCCACGGCCCTGACGTGATCGGTGATCATTAGCTTTTCGATCAACTCGGGGTCCGGATTGGCGTTCAGGCGGCCGTGCGTCGGCCCGGCGACGAAGGCGGTTGTGCCTACCGCTAACGCTGCGCCCAGAGCGGTCACCCACACGAAGATGTTGTCCTCGTTGGTCACTAGTGCCCAGATGGTGCTCCCGATCAACATGGCATAGACCACGGCGACGACACCGACGATGGAACGGCTATGGGCATCGTGGGCGCGCGCCCAATCGCGGGGGTCGGTTTTAGCTAAGGCTGGATAGACCACCGTTGTCACGGTGACCTGAAAGCCGGTATGCAGCCCATTGGCCGCAACTAGTGCGCCTAGTGCCGCTTCTCCACCCGTCATGGCCGCGAGCGTACAACTCGGTAGGCGCGGCGACCCACCACGGTCTGGATGTGGCCGTCCTAGTGGGCACACGGGGCGCTGCACCACTGCGCGTTAGCTCGGAAAGCAACGGTTGAAGAGACAACTCCAGGGCCCGTTCCGACCGAAGAGCCCGCGTCAGAAACCGAAGAGCCCGGGTTGATCGACGTCACAGTGACGTCGATCGAGAAGGAAAGGGTGGAAGACCTCAACGCTCTGGACCTCGACAACGATGCCGATGGGTACACCCCGTACTACATCAAGGTGCGAGTAGATGGGGTCGACGCGTCGTCAGAGAATCCCGCTTACGCCACATTGGGTGGCTACATGTTTGGCCTCCTGCCTGATGGAACGCCAGGCGTGGGGCTGAGGGTTTATGGCACCTTTGACGTCTGCGGGGATAGTGGCTTCGGCACTGACTTCGACGCCACGGCCAGCGCTGAGGTGTGTATTCCCTACATGGCAAAGAATGACACCGCCACCGTGGGAGCCAGGTGGGCCGAGTACGAGACTCCCTATGCAACGCACAATGAAAATCCGATCGTCTGGACCGAGTAGGTCTTTTCGGGTCGTCTGTCGCCGAGGCCCATTGGGATGGGGTCTCGGCGGCCTAGACTCCACCCTCGTGAACCCAGACCTGCGTCGCGTTTTCATCATCGGCATCGGTGCCGGCTCGCCCAAGCACCTCAGCGTGGAAGCGATCGAGGCGCTCAACCACATCGACGTGGTGTTGGTGGCGGACAAGGGTGAGACCAAAGCTGACTTGGTCGGTGCCCGTGAGGCCATCTGTGATCAGTTCATCGACGGTGTGCAGCCGCAGATCGTGCTGGTCCCCGACCCTAAGCGTGCCGCGAGTGTCCCGACTTCTGGGGCGTCGGCATACGAAGGGGTCGTGCTTGCTTGGCACGCCGAGCGCGCTGCCCGATACGGACAGATCATCGCCGACCTTCCGGCAGGTCAGGCGGTGGGGTTTTTGGTGTGGGGGGACCCTGCGTTCTACGACAGCACCATTCGCATCGTGGACACCATCGCCGCCACTCAGCCTCTCGACATCACGGTCATCCCGGGGATTTCTGCGTTCCAGGCGCTCGCGGCAGCGCACCGCATCGTGCTCCACGACGTCGGTATGCCGATTCACATCACCACCGGCCGTCGACTGTTGCAGGAATGGTCGCCTGCGCTGGGCAGCGTGGTGGTGATGCTTGACGGCCCGTTTGCCGCCACTGAACTGGCGGCCCGCGAACCGGACCTGCGGATGTACTGGGGCGCGTACCTCGGCCTGGACTATCAAGAGCTGCGCTCGGGCCGCCTCGCCGACGTTGCTGAAGAGATCGCCGTGCATCGCCAAAAGCTGCGTGCCAAGCACGGCTGGATCATGGACACCTACGTGCTGATGCCGTAAGCACTCCGTGCTTATCGCGCCGAATGTCACCCAATGCACACCGCCCTCGCTGGAGTCACGCCTTTCGGTTCTGTGCGAGGTCGTCCAGAGGTCCGCAGACTCATCAGCACCGGGTTCGTCGTCACGGGTATACACCGACACGCTCGAGACCAACGTCCAATGATGCGCCCGATGAGAAAGCCCATCGAGCGCTGAGCTCACCTGCGGCGGCGCGGGCAATCTCGCGCCCTAGCCATCCTGTCCCACCGAGAACCAGCACTCGTCTCATGGTCACGAGTCAACACGATTACGCGCGAGGTGGCTGAAGCGGCACTCCACCACTTCTGAGCGAGCAACCACTCTCTGGGGGTGCCTTTCGATAAGGAGGTGGGCGATGAACAAAAACAAAGAGCTAAAGGATGGCGGTATGCCGACACCTGCCGGGGGTGATCAGTCGCGAGAACTTCTTGATCGCGTGAGGTCGTTGCAGCCGGATCAAAACCTTCGCGAGGTGCGGATGTTCGGTGTGCTGGCGCTGATGGTCAACGACGCCATGACGGTCGCCGCCCACAAGAACGGCAGTCTGCTGGTGCGTGTGGACCCCGCTGAGGATGCCGCGCTGCTTGACAAGCCGGGCGCAGCCCGGGCAGAAATGGGGACTGGGTGCTCGATGGGTGAGGGGTGGATCAGAGTCGACGGCTCGGTCCTCGGAAGTGACGCGACCCTGGCGACCTGGCTCGAGGCCGCCATGCGCCACCACCGCAAGGGGAAGTGAGGTTCCCGGTGGGCCAACCTCGGAAGCGCCGTGGGCCGCGAGCCGAAAGATATGTGCGGTAGATCCAAAAGTCGAAATCCGATGAGCTCATAGTCGGGGATACCCTGCACTTCGATGATCGCGACCACTCACTGGAGTTGTCTGCAGGTAGTTCTGAGCTCACGTCCGTTGACCGCGATTCTCAGGATTACCTCACGGCCTTGGTGCCGATACCTGAGTCCGGCGGCATCTTTCGCTTGTTCAACCATGGATCGACGTCATTGGTCGTGCAGCAGGGCGCTGATCTTGAGTCGTTCCCGTCGGACCACGTCCCACTGGCGGCGACAGAGTCCGAAGGGCAGGTGTATGCCCTCGGCGACAGTGTGGGTAGTGACGAGAACGTCCCAACTCGCTCCCTCGCCTTGTTCGAGGTCCCGGCGACGGGCCCACCAGTAGTCGCCCAGCAGGGGGACGCTGACGACGGTGGAGACTTTGTCGGCTCTACGGGGTGCCTGGAAGGTCAGCCGCGGTGGGTCGAGGAGATCTACGAGTCTGAGGACTCTGCAGCCAGCACCGAAGTCCTCGTGGGGCTCGACGCGGACGGGGAACGGGTCGTCATGCCCATCACCGCAGATGGCCCGCGCACACTGGAAGCGGCCACCGGCCAAGAGCAGAATGACGGGCAGATCACCTGCGGGGTTCGCACCGCTCCATTCGATGGCGGAATTTTCGACTCGTGCCTGGATGGTGCGATTCAGCGCATTGATCTAGAAAGCGGCGAGGTCACGGTCGTCCTGGACGCTAGCGGTCTTGCGGAGTCGCCGAATGGCTGCGTGGACGCCTACGTCTCC
>JBBSKS010000059.1:0-13264 GCA_038256095.1 Actinomycetales bacterium
CGTGCCGGACATCTTTCCGGTCAATCACGTCGTCGACCACGGAAGCATCGTCTACCGAACGGGCGCGGGCGCCCTGTTCCACGCGACGCTCAATGAGCAGGTCGCATTCGAGGTGGACTTCCATGACCTCGAGGCAGGGCAGGCATGGAGTGTTGTCGTCAAAGGACGGGCCGCCGAAAGACTTGGGATCACCGGCCGTCGCTTCTCGATAGCGGCGAATACTCCCCCGCCCCCAGCACCACGTGACTAAGACTCCGCTACCTGCGTCCTGCGTATAGGTGATCCGCTCAACGGCATGCGGCACCACCAACCCCAAACCACGTTGTTCGGCGGCTCTAGCGGCCCAGCCTTCTGTTCTCGATGCGTGAAGGCGCCGCGGCAACCTTGGTGAGCCCTGCCCAGGCGGCGGTGCGGTATCTTGCCTCATGCTTGGCTGCCGCGCCGCACCTCGTCGGCTCGGTGACCCCGTGGTCGACCCGTGGTCGACAGTCGTTCTCCGAGAAGAAGAACTCCACACGGTCCTGCTCGTGGAGCCGCACCTCGCCCTGTTAGCCCAGGACTGGCACCTTGTCTTGTCCGAGCTGTCACAGTCCGAACGCACCAGGATCGACAGACTGCGGAGGTGGCCTGACCAACTCAACTCCGCGATCGGCTGGCACCTCCTGCACCGGCTCGCCGATCATGACGGCACGACGGTCCATCGCGCGGTCACGGGCCGCCCCTGCGCGCAACCGCCGTTCGACGTCAGCCTGTCGCACAGCGACCGCTGGACCGGGGTTGCGCTGAGTCGGATTGGTCGCATTGGGATCGACATCGAGGCGGTCCGCCCCGTGACCACCATGTTGCACCGTCGCTGCCTGGGCGCATCCGAGCTGGGTTGGCTCCATGAGGTCGAGCCCGGAATGGAGCGCGACCGCCGTTTCTTCCGGCTCTGGACGGCGAAGGAGGCCTACCTCAAGGCCTTGGGTGTGGGCCTATCCGTAGACCCTCGGGACGTGGAGATCGACGGCTCGGGCCGCCAACCGGTCTTGCTCGGTCGCGCGGGCGCAGACTGGGACTTCACCGCCGACTTCCCCGCACCTGGGTTATGCATGACGGTGTGCGCCGAGATCGCCTCGTGACAACGCCGGTTGGCCTGCTCGACATACTCCTCGCAGCGGCTCGCGAAGCCCCTGATCAAGTCATCGTCCACGTTGACGCCGAGGGCGATGAGCACCCCCAAACCCACCGCGACCTGCTCCACGACGCGTTGTGCGTGGCGGGCGGTTTGTCCGCCACAGGCCTCGCCGCCGGCACACCCGTGATCGTCCTTCCCGGCGGTGGCGCCGATTTTCTTGCTAGCTTTTGGGGCTCGTTGGCAGCAGGGCTGGTGCCCGTGCCGATGGCGGCCGCGCCCACCAGGCTGTATGCCGTGTGGTCGCACCTCGACCATCCCCCGGTCATCGTGGACGCCGTCGTGGAGCCGCTGCTCATGGCCGCGATGGGGGCCATTCCATCGACGGTCGGCGAGACTGCGCTACCAGACCTACTGAACGTTGCCCACTTGCGCTCGTCAGCGCCCATCGCCGCTACTCACCTTCCCGACCCCCACGACCTGGCCTTTCTCCAGTTCTCGTCCGGCAGCACAAGCGCACCCAAAGGGGTCGAGCTCACTCACGCCAACGTTTTGGTCAACATCGAACAGGCCCGAGCCACCGGTGCCGTCACCCCAGGGGACGTGATCGTGTCGTGGCTGCCCTACTTCCACGACATGGGTCTCATTGGTGCTCACCTCACCCCGCTCTCGGCTCAGATCAAGCAGGTGAAGCTCGACCCTGTCGACTTCGGGAAGCGCCCTGCCCTCTGGTACGAAACCGCGCAGCGACACCAGGCCACCCTGCTGCCGATGGCCGGTTTCGCGCTGGCCGTGACGACCCACCGCGTCCCCGCCAAAGACGTTGCAGCCCTTGATCTGAGGTCGGTGCGGCTGGTCGGCGTTGGCGCGGAGCCGATTTCGGCGCGGATGTGGCGCGACTTCATCGAACACATGGCCCCGTCCGGCCTTGACCCGACGGCCCTTGCTCCGCTCTACGGTCTGGCTGAGGCCACCGTGGCGGTCGCATTCCCTCCCGCACACGAGTTGGCTCAACCGATCTGTCTGGACCGCCGCGCACTCGCCGAGGGCCTGGCCGTCGACATGGACCCTGACCACGCATTCGCGGCACACCAGGAAGGCGGCCTTGGCCCAGCGGAGTTTATGGATGTGGGCTTTGCCGTGACCGGGGGCGAGCTGCGGATCGTCAACGAGGACGGCGACCAGGTGGCTGACTCCGTGGTCGGCGAGATCCACTTCCGTGGGCCGAACGTGGCTCGTGGCTATTACCGCAGACCCCAAGAAACCGCTGAAACCTTCGTTGATGGGTGGCTGCGGACCGGCGACCTGGGGTTTATGCGCTCGGGCCGACTCTGCGTCACGGGCCGTGTCAAGGATGTCCTGTTTATTAGCGGTCAAAAGTTCCATGCCCACGACATCGAGCAGATCGTGTCCTCCACGCCGGGAGCCCCTACCGGCCGCGTCGCCGTGGTTGGCATGAGTGACCCCGCAGGAGGATCCGAGCACGTGGCCGTGTTTGTGTCCTCACGCGGCGCCTCGATCGAGGCGTTGCGCTCTGCGCTGCTCGTGGTTCGGGCGCGAGTTCGAGAAGCGCTGGCTCACGCCGATGTCTCCGTCTACCCGATTGCCGCCGCAGACTTCCCCCGCACCACGAGCGGCAAGATCCAGCGAGCGGCACTGCGAGAGCTCCTCGCCGGCGGGGCCTTCACCTCGTTGGCCGACGAGGTCGCCACCGTCTGCGCCGACGCCGCCGGCCACCACACGCTCCCCCGATCATCCGACTCCACACCGAAGACTCCCAGCAGGTCGCGCAGCGAAACTCAGGCCACCGTCACCGACATCTGGGCCCGGGTGCTCAAAGTCCCCGCCGACACCATCGGGACGCAGGACCGGTTCCTGGCCATCGGCGGGTCGTCACTGACCGCGATGCAGGTGCTCGGCGAATTGGAAACCACTTTCGGGGGCCGCCTCAGCCCCGCCATCTTGTCCCGCTGCGCCACGGTGGCCGCACTGACCGATCACTTCCTCGACCGCCCCCCTGTGGAAACCGACGTAGCAGGCATCGCAGCAATCGCGCGCCCAACACACACCGACGACCTGCCGGCGATCATCAGTATGGCGTGCCGGTTTCCTGACGCCGACACTCCGGAAGCGTTCTGGGACAACCTGATCGAAGGCAGAGACAGCGTGACCGAGGTTCCGATCTCGCGTTGGACCTCACCAGCGAGCGGCGCACCTCGATGGGGCGCATTCCTCGACGATGTCGGAGGCTTCGACGCGGACTACTTCGGGATCAGCAGCGACGAAGCCGTCGTGATGGACCCCCACGCGAGGATCTTCCTCGAGGTCGCACACGAGGCACTCGAGCGAGCCGGTTATGCCGGCGAGCGCCGCACCGGCCGTCGGGTGGGGATCTTCGTGGCCATCGGCGAAAGCCACTACCCTGAGCTCCTTCGGGAGGCGATTGACCACGGATTCGCGCCGTCCGCCGCTGCTCTGACCGGCAATTTGCGCAGCCTCGTCGCCGCCCGTATCTCACACCACCTCGACCTCACCGGCCCGGCGATGGTTGTGGACACCGCGTGCTCGTCGGCGTTGGTTGCGCTGCACCTGGCGAGGCGCAGCCTGGAGTCCGGCGAGTGCGACCTGGTCGTCGTCGGTGGCGTGCACCTGAACCTGACCGACACGGCATACACCCTGCTTGAGGCCGCCCAGGCGCTGTCGCCAACGGGCCGTTGTCGCACCTTTAGCGGGGATGCGGACGGGTTCGTGCCGGGTGAGGGGGCGGCCGCGATCGTGCTCGAGCCGGTGGCCACTGCCCACGCTGCCGGTGACCCGGTGCTAGCCGTCGTCCGTGGCAGCGCGACGAACAATGACGGTCGGTCGCTGAGCCTGATGGCCCCCAACCCGCTGCTGCAGGAGGCGGTGATCACGGCCGCGTATGCCGACGCTCACCTCGACCCCGCCACGGTCAGCTATGTCGAGGCGCACGGCACAGGCACTGCGGTCGGCGACCCCATTGAGATTCGCTCCCTCATGCGGACCTTCCCGGCGACCACGGATCCGAGGTGGCTCGGCTCGGTCAAAACCAACATTGGCCACCTCCTCAATACCGCCGGGATGCCCAGCCTGCTCAAGGTCATCCTGCAACTGCAGCATCACCACCTCGCCCCGTCCCTTCATTACGGCGAACCATCCCCGCAGTTCGACCTGGCCTCCGCACGCTTCACGGTGGCCAGCGAGCCCCAGCCGTGGGACTCTCCCAGCCCACTGCGGGCAGGTATCAATGGCTTCGGATTCGGCGGCACCAACGCCCACGTCATCCTCGAAGAGGCCCCCGAACCGCCCGCGCTCCTCCATGAAGCCGAACCACGGCAGCGGCCCCATCTGCTTACCCTTTCGGCGGCATCCGACGATGCGCTGCGAGCTGCGGCCACCGATCTGGCGACCTACGTGCGCCAACACCCCGACCTCAACGAACGCGACGTATGCCGCTGCGCCAGCACCGCGCGCGACGACGCCCCGCATCGCCTCGCGCTGGTGGTAGCCGACGACCTTGCGGACCAGTTGGAGAGCGCCGCGACGCGTCCGACCGTGGGTGTCGTAACCGGTCGGCGGCCGCGGGTGGTCTTCCTCTTCCCCGGGCACGACTCACCGCAACCGAGCCTTGCAGCGAAAAGGCTCGTCGCCGCTGGCATCTCGCTGGCGAACCAACTGCACGAGTGGGGCATCGAGCCAGACGTCGTATTGCGTCGGGACTCCGCCCCTGCCACCGGCGGATCGGACCTGACGACCACATTCGGGCCGCAGGTGCAGGGACTGCTTGACGACGGCTACGACACCTTCGTGGAGATGGGCCCAGCGTCGTCCCTGTCACAGATGATCAGAGCCAACGCCCCCGAAACGTCCGGTGGCCGCAGCACGCTGGTCGTTCCGTTGCTGGGTGATGCATCGGACCCGGGCGTGGCACTGGTCGGAGCCGTCGGGCAGTTGTGGGCCCACGGCGTCCGCATCACCAGGCCCGATACACGATCGAGGCACCCTCGTGTGCCGGTGCCGACATACCCGTTCCAGCGGGTGCACTACTGGCTGCCCGAGATATTCAAGGGTTCTTCGACAACGCCACCGGCCAGTACCTCCCTGCTGCATAGCTTCGGATGGGACGAGTCGCCGTTGCCTGCCGGTTCACCGCTGCGCAGTGTCGCCATCGTGGGCGTTGACGACGAGGTAGCCGATGGACTGACGCGGCGACTGATCAGGCGTGGGGTCGAGGTCCACCGGGCGAGCAACGGCGACCTCCTCGACTACCCGTCGGCCTCTGCCGTGATCTTCCTGGCCGGCTCCCCGGATCTAGGCGATGCGGCATACCCGCAGGGCGTGCCGCCGCCGGTGCTGTCCACGATGCTCGGCGTATGCCGACAGCTCGGCGAGCGCCCCACAAGTCTCGTCCTGGTGACTGCGGACGTCGCGGTGACGGGCGCGGTGGTTGAGCGTCCGCGACCCGGGCAAGCAGTCTTGGCCGGCCTCGCGATGGCCTTGCCGCAGGAGAACCCACAGCAAGGCGTACGCATCGTTGATCTGTCCTCCCTGGACGACACCGCCGACCATCTGGATGCCCTGGTCCGGGAGTTGGACGCTCGACCGCAGCCCGGTCCCGCCGAATCGGTGGCCTGGCGCAAGGGCCAGCGACTCACGTTGTCGCCGCGACTCGGCAAGGCGCTTGCGCAGAATCGGAAGGAGCCTCTGCCGGTCGATGGGCGCTACCTCATCACCGGTGGTACTGGTGGAATCGGCGCGGAAGTCGCCCGCGCCCTAGCTCGGCGCGGGCACCCGGAGATTGTCCTGGCCGGTCGCCGGCCCAAAGGTCCCGTGGCCCTACTCGACGAACTCACGTCGCTGGGCGCGACCGCCCATTACGTGTCTGCTGACCTCTCGGTGCCCGACGACGTCGACCGGCTGGTCAGCCGCTTGCCCACGATCGATGGCCTCTTCCACGCCGCCGGGGTCGCGACGCTGGGTGGGCTTAGATCCGCCCAGGTCAGTGACGTCGAAACGGTGTTGGCCCCCAAGGTCATCGGGACGGTGCTCCTTGCCCGAGCGCTTCATCGTTACGGCCGCCGACCCGACACGTTCGTGCTGTTCTCGTCGATCTCGTCGGCACTGCCGGGGTATGCGGGCGGGCTCGGCTCCTACACCGCGGCCAACGCCTTCCTCGACGCCTTTGCCGCGTCCGAGAGCGCCGCCGGACGACCTGTGCAGTCGTTGAACTTCGCCGCAGTGACCGACACCGGCATGGCCAGTGGCGCGACCTTCGCCGCCGCGGCCGCCACCACGCGGATGCCGCAGGTGTCCCGCCAGCAGGCCGTCGAGGCGCTCTTTGAGGCGACCACGCTGGCAGAACCTCGCCTCCTCGTGATGGACGCGACGGTGACGGCGGCGGCATCGACAGAACCGAAAACAGCCACTCCCACGGACCCGCCCCACACTCCCAAGCCACGATCGGCAATGAGTCCGAGCGAGTCGGTGCGCGACCTGCTGGCTCGCCTGATCGGGCCCGAGATCGGGCAGCGTCCTGACGAGATCGACGACGAAGCCTCGCTGCTGACGATGGGGCTCGACTCCCTGACCGCCGTAGACCTGGTGAAGACACTCGAGCAGGAGCTCAGCACCTCACTGCCCACGACGCTGCTTTTCGAGTACCCGTCGATTGCCCAGCTGTCGGCATACCTGGCCTCACAGCATCCCACTGCGACTCCTGCTCCACCGGCTGCAGAATCCGAGGCACCCGACTTTGCGCTCGCGCCGGTGCAGACGGCCTTCCACACGATGGGGCGGCTGCACCCCGACGTTCCCGCCTACGCCTGCGTGCGGCTGATGATTGAGGGCGATCTCGACCAAGATTTCCTTGCCCGATCCCTGTCGATGCTGGACGAACGACACCCGATGCTGCGTATGCGGATGCGAGGCATCGGCAACCAGGCTCGGCAGGTCATTGAGCCAGCGGCACTGACCGCGTGGCCAGCATGGTTCGAGGTCCGCGACCTGACTGGCAGCATTGAGAACGCGGAAGACGCACTGTCCAACTATCTCTTCTCGTTAGAGACCGAAGCGCCGATCCGCGCGACCCTGCTGCGCGAAAGCGATGGACAGGCTCATCTCGTGCTGGTGCTCCACCACGCAGCAGGCGACGGTTCGAGCCTCAACCTCGTCTGCGAAGAAATGTGGCAGGTGTACTCCGCCCTTAGCCGAGGCGCGGAGCCTGACCTACCGCCCCTGAGATCGCACTTCCGCGACCACGTCCGGCTTGCTGCGGACTCCCGAAAATCCGAGTCGTTCGCGGCAGACACCGCCTACTGGCAGCAGCGACTTGCCCGCTCGGAGGCCAGGCACCGAGCCTCGCTGCCGGTCGACGACGCTGCCGTGGCAGATCCATTGCAGCCGCTGAAAGCGCGCCAAAGAATGATCTCCGTTGCGGCGACCAGCGGGCTGCGGCAACGCGCCGCAGACCTGGACGTCTCGCTGTTTCACCTGGTGCTCTCGGCATACGTCAGGCAGTTGTCTCGTTCTTTCGGTCAAGGCGAGGTCACCGTCAACGTGGCTCGGGCCGGAAGAGATGCCCGGCTGCCCGATATCAACCGGCTCGTCGGTTCGTTCGCCGACACCCTGCCGCTGACCGTGACCGTGGACTCCAGCGACGACGCGGGCACATTGCCACGCGCGGTGCGCGACGCGTGGCTGGACACGATGAAACACGCAACCCTCACGACCCTCGACCTCGCTCGACTCCTGCCCGCGCTCGACGCTTCCCCGCGGACCGCTGGCGACGCCAGCTTTAGCTTCTCTCGGTTCCCGATCGACGTTCCGACCGACTGCCCCATCCAGGTCACGGCGACGGCTGCCCGCACCGCCTCGGCAGCGACACGGTTGGGGTTGGTGTGTTGGGAGTTCGATGGGGTGTTGCAGTTCTCCTGGAACTACCCGGCGAGCCTGTTCGCTCACAGAGGCATTGACGCTTTCGCCGATGCCTTCGTGGCCGACCTGGCGTCCCTTGTCGCGCCGCGCACGGGCGCTGCGGAATCCGACGGGATCGCGCGCCGGGTCCACCGGCAATGCCTGCGCACCCCCCATTCCTGCGCGGTGCAGTTCGGGGATAGCAGCACCAGCTACGGCGAGCTCGACCGAGCCGCCACGGTGGTAGCACGTCGACTGCAGGTGGCCGGAGTCGTAGCCCGCGACCGAGTGGCCCTGCTGACCGAGCCCGGCCCCACCTCGGTCATCGGTCTGCTCGGGATCCTGTATGCCGGAGCGACCTGGGTGCCGTTGGACGTGCGCCATCCGTTGCCCCGACTCTCGGATCAGGCTTCCCGCTGCCGTACGACCGCCGTCGTCGCCGACCAGGCCACGCGACCTGTGGCCGAGCAACTGGCGGCTGGCTGCGTCGTGGACGTTGTCGGTGCCGACGCGTTGGATGCTCAAGATCATCTCCCCGACCTGGGCACCCTGACCGTTGCGCCGAGCGACGACGCGTACATCATCTTCACCTCCGGCACGACGGGCCGCCCCAAGGGCATCCCGATCACGCACCGCGCGATCACGACCTACCTCGACTGGGCCATCGCCACCTTCGGGTATGCCGAGGGCGACCGCATGGCCGCCACCGCCTCGCTGTGTTTTGACGCCTCTGTCCGACAGTTGTTGGCACCACTGTTGGTGGGGGCCACGGTGGTCGTGATCGCCGGCGACACGTTGCGAGACCCCGCGACCCTCCTCGCAGAGGTCGAAGAACGCGGCGTCACCGTCTGGAGTTCGGTGCCGACACTGTGGGGCGAGCTACTGCGCGCGGCCGAGCGTCGGCATACCCAGACGGGCGTGGCGCCCGACCTGTCCGCGCTGCGCTGGGTCCACACCGGGGGCGAGGCGTTGTCACCCGGTCAGGTGCGCCGGTGGTTCGACCTCTTCGGAGCGGGCCATCGAATCGCCAACCTGTACGGCCCGACCGAGGCAACCATCAATGCCAGCTTCGAGGTCATTGACGCGCGCCCCGACGACGAGGTCACCACGATCGCCATCGGGCGGCCCGTCGCCACGACGCTGGTGCAGGTGATGGGTCTCGATGCAGTGGAGTGCGCGCCAGGCGTGGTCGGCGAGCTGTGGATCTCCGGGCCCGGCCTGACGGCGGGCTACGTCGACGACCCTGAGCTGACCGCTCTCGCCTTTGTCGAACGGGCCGGGCGGCGCTACTACCGCAGCGGGGACCGCGGACGGCTCCGCGGTGACGGGAAGTTGGAGTTCCTGGGACGTCTTGACCAGCAGGTCAATCTCGCCGGGCACCGCGTCGAGCCGGCTGAGATCGAAACTGTGTTGCACACCCATGACGGGGTCGAGCGAGCCTCCGTGGTGATGGATGAGGCGCCTCAGGGTGCTCCGCGCCTGGTGGCCTACGTGCAAGCCCGTTGCACATCCCTTGCGACCTCTGACCTCGCTGGCGAACTGCGCGACTATCTGGCCGGGCGAGTCCCGTACTACATGGTGCCCGCGCAGATTCGGCTCGTGGAGACCATGCCGCTGACCCCGATCGGGAAGGTCGACACCTCCTTACTCAGAGCTTCCAGCAGCAAGCCAGTCGAGCGGGTCGGCGAACCCCTGACCACCCCGACTCAGCACGTCATCGCGCAGATCTGGCGAGACATTACCTGCGTTGACAAGGTATATGCCGATGACGACTTTTTCGCTCTTGGTGGTGACTCGATAGCGGTTCTTGAGGTGTTCGCCCGCCTTGAGCCGCATTGCGCGGACCTGCCTGCGCCGACCGCGCTCTACCGCCACCGCGTCCTGGCCGACCTCGCCCGCGTTATCGACGCCACCGGCAAGGCTCCCGTCGACCCTTCACAGCCAGACTCACCCACACCCGACGGGTATGCCGATGCGCCCTTCCCGTTGACGCCAGCCCAGCGGGGGTTCGTGTTGGCTGAAGCGCTGTCGCCGCAGGCACGGTCGAGTTGGGTCAGTTGCCTGCGTCTTGACGGGCCGCTCGAGCCTGGGGTGTTCCAACGGGCCGTCGATGCGCTCGTTGCTCGACACCTCATGCTGCGCATGCACCTTGACGCCGACCAACGACCGCCGACGCAGCGCGAGGTTCCTGGGCCAGCCACGATCAAGGTTGTCTGCGAAACCATCACGCCGGACGATCTCGCCGAGCGGGTGGCGAAGGAGCGGGCCTACCGGTTTGACCTGTCGCAGTGGCCGCTGCTGCGACTGAGCCTGTTTGAGCTGGGAGTCGATGAGTTTGCCTTGGTCGTCCACGGTCACCACGCCGTCGCCGACGGTTATAGCGTCGCGCTCTTGATCCAGGAGCTCGAAGCCATCTACGACGGGCTGGCCAGCAGAAAGCCCGTTGAGTTACCCCCTCTGCGCAGCACCTTCCGCGACTACGCCGCGCTGGTGACGGCCTCGCACGACCATCCAGGCGCATCGCCGTCGCTCCTGCCGGCAACCGATCTGCCGGCATACATCGCACCTCGTTTGCGTCCAACACGCGACATGTCGGGCGACGACGTCAGCGGCGAGGCCGGGGCTGATCGGCCAGTCAGCGCCGCCCCGAAGTCGACCTTTGCACTTGACGCTCGAAGCACCGCTGCCCTCACGCGACGAGCGGTGAAGACAGGCACTACGCCGTATGCCCCCTTCCTGACTGCCTTCTACCGGGCGCTGTGTGGCGTGACCAACCAGCACGATCTAGTGCTCGGCGTGGCCACCACCGGGCGTGACTATGCACTGCCTGACGTGACACGCATCGTCGGTCCGTGTGCCCATCTGCTTCCGGTCAGGGTTACCGATCCCCGCGCCACCTTCGACGAACAACTCAGCCACATCAGCGATGCGGTCACCGCTGCTAGAGAATCCGGCACCTCGATGCACCACACCGCCTCCACGGGCCCTGGCGACGGGATCGCCCCACCGATGGGCGCCCAATTCGTCTTTAGTTATCTGGATTTCCGGTCTCGGGGTCAGATCGAGAGCGAGACGTTGACCGTGGCCTGGGACCGCGAGGGCGGCGATCTGGAGCCACCTCCCCTGGGCACCGACCTCTTCTTCGCCGCCCGTCCCGACGGCGATGGTGTGCAATGCACCCTCCGCGCCTCGGCGGGCGTCATGACAGCAACCGGATGCGACGACCTAGCCGCGGCGATCCGGGAAGAGCTGATGACCGCGGCCCAGACCTCACAGATCTCAAAGAGGTTGGACGCTGCCATCATCGGATACCTCCCGGCCCCCGCAGACGTGATGGCGGCCATCGGCTTAGCGCCGTCGGCGGCCTCGCGAGAGGCGATTCGTGCTCGGATCTTCCCGGACGGTCAGCCGCGATTGCTGGAAGAGGTGTGCACACCGCTGGGGGTCTCCGGCTTCGTTGCCCTACCGATCTTCGCGGACGAATTGGCTGGTCGAGGCCACGACGCACTGTCTCGGGATGTCGCGCTGGCGGTGGGTTTTGCGACCGCCAGCGGGGCTCGTTGTGTGTCTCTGGCGGGGATGATCCCGTCTCACACGGCATACGGACTGGGGGTCCTGGAACACCTGGATGCCGACTCGGCCTCGGTCTCCACCGGGCACGCTGCGACTGCGGTGTCGGTGGTCAAGACGGTCGTCGCTGCCCTCGACCAGACGGGCCGCGGGTTGGCCGAATCCACCGTGGCCTTCGTTGGGATCGGGTCGATCGGGCGGTCCGCCCTCGATCTGCTCTTGGCTAAGGTCGGATCGCCCAAGGCGCTCATCCTGTGTGATGTCACGAGTCGAATCCGCCATCTCGACGCGTTGACCCAAGGGCTGGCTGCCGCCGGTTATCCCGGTCAGCTGACTATCGCCTGCTCGGACTCATCGGTGGGCGCCGCCGTCTACAGCGCGGACCTGATCGTGGCCGCGATCAGCGGTGGTCACCAGAGTCTCGACATTGAACGTTTGCGACCGGGCACCATCGTCGTCGACGATTCTTTCCCGCACTGCTTCGACGTTGCGGCCGCTCGCGCTCGGATGGCCGATCACGGCGACGTGCTGGTGGTCGGCGGCGGACTTCTCGACTGTGGCCCCATCACGCGAATCGTGCCCGATGGCATCCTGCCGCAGACCCAGATGTCGGCGGTGATGAGCGACCGACTCCCCGACACCATCGCCTCGTGTCAGCTTGAATCCTTGTTGCGCGCGGATCGTCCACAGTGCCCGGTGGTGCACGGGCTCGTTTCACCCACCCTCGCGGCGACCTACTGGGAGGAGCTTAGGAAAGCCGAGGTGCGGGCAGCGCCACTGCACCTTCTCGGCGACGCCATTCCGGCTGCATACGTCGAGGCCCTTCGGCGCTGTTGACGGCTTCGTGGTTCAGTGCCGCAAGTGCGACAGGACCGAGCCGACCGGAGCGCTGAAGATCAGCACGCTCAACAAGCCGCGGTAAGCCCAACTCTTCAGATTCGCACCCACGGCACCACTCGGCGCCGCCAGCAGCGCGATCACCAGTGCCACCTCGAGCAACACGACTCCTGCATCGACCTCCAGAGGAATCGCGGTGAGCGACCCGACTATGACCGCTGCGTTTCCTGCGGCCCACGCACACAGTTGTGCCCCGGCCCACCACGGGGACAATCTCGTAAGGGCGTGCGTCTGCATGGTGCCGATCCCGAAAGCCCCCACCCCACAGACCAGGACCAGGTATGCCGCGAGCCAACTCCCCTGAGCCAGCTCCAGGGGCCCGGTGACGGCGGCGATGAGCCCGCCGGCAAGGAAACTCAGCGCCGCACTACCCATGAGGATGTTCGATGTGGGGTCGCTGCGGGCATGGCGATCCGATCTGGTGGGAGGCGCCGCGGTCCTCACTCGCGAGGCCCCGAGACGGCGACCGTCAGCAAGACCGCAGAGTCCTCAATGGCGTCGAGACGGTGCCGAGCGGGCGGGATGAGCACGTAGTCGCCAGTCGTTACTTCGCACGACACCTCTCCGCCCACTAAGACCACGCGCCCAGCAAGGACCTGGAGCGTGGCTTCGCCTGGGCTGTCGTGCTCCCCCAGTCCGTGGCCGGCGCTCAAAGCGATCACCGTCTGACGTAGTGCGTGTTCGTGGCCGCCGTGCATTGTGGCAATGAATCCATCAGGGTGCTCCTTTGGTTGAAAGGTGAGCCAGACAGAG
>JBBSKS010000060.1:0-13161 GCA_038256095.1 Actinomycetales bacterium
GACATAGGCGTCCGGGTCAGCCTCGATGAGCCGCTCCGGCAGTGGGGCCGGTTGGATGAGGAAGAACCAGTGCCAGTAAGCGCGGGCGAACGTGTCTGTGGTCTGCTCGTACATCGCCAAGGTCGGTGCTACGTCCAGCACGGCCAGTCGGCGGACGGCCCGCGGGTGATCGGCGGCCAACCGATGAGCCACTCTGGCGCCCCGGTCATGGGCCAGCACGTCGAAACGGTCGAATCCCAAAGCATCCATCAGGGAGAGCATGTCGTTGGCCATCACGCGTTTGGAATAGTTCACGTGGTCTGAGCCGCCGACCGGTTTGCTGGAGTCGCCATACCCGCGTAAGTCGGCCATCACGAGCGTAAAACGCCGGGACAACTCCGGTGCGACGCGGTGCCAGATGGCGTGAGACTGCGGGTGCCCGTGAAGCATTAACAGCGGCGGTCCACTGCCCCCGATAGCGAAGGAAATGTCGACGTCGGCGGTGATGGGCATCGATCGCAGGTCGAACCCAGAAAACAAGTGTTCGTGGACCTTCTGCCGGTCCGCCATGACACTTCTCCTGTCTCATCGTGCATGGATCGTCAGTGCCGCTCTCGCGGGAATGACTCCTATTGAGGCTGAACCTGCCCCAGGGCGGTGATCTCGCGGCTGATGGCGGACCCCAACTGCACGGTGCTCGCCGACCCACCCATATCGCGGGTCAGGACGTCACCCCCGCGTTCGAGAACCTTCTCGATAGACCGCAGCACGCCAGCTCCGGCGTCCGGCTCGCCCAAGTGCTCCAGCATCATCGAGGCGCACCAGATCTGGCCGATGGGGTTCGCGATGCCCTTACCCGCGATATCTGGCGCGGACCCGTGCACCGGCTCGAACAGACTCGGGAAGGTTCGCTCCGGGTTGATGTTGGCGCTGGGTGCGATCCCGATGGTGCCGGTGCACGCCGGGCCCAGGTCCGAGAGGATGTCCCCGAACAGGTTGCTGGCCACGACCACGTCGAACCAGTCCGGGTGAAGCACAAAGTTAGCTGTGAGAATGTCGATGTGGTACTTATCCACCTCGATTTCCGGGTACCCGGCGGCCATGGCCTGGACGCGTTCGTCCCAGTACGGCATCGAGATCGAGATTCCGTTGCTTTTCGTTGCCGACGTCAAATGCTTTTTCGGACGGGACTGAGCCAATTCGAACGCGTACTTCACAATCCGGTCGACTCCGGTACGGGTCATGACCGTTTCCTGCAGCACGGTTTCGCGGTCCGTTCCCTCGAAGATCTTCCCGCCGATGCTGGAGTACTCGCCTTCTGTGTTCTCCCGAACCACATAGAAATCAACATCTCCCGGCACCCGGTCAGCCAGCGGGCTGCGCACCCCGGGAAGCAATTTGACCGGGCGCAGGGACACATACTGGTCAAAACCACGGCGGAACTGCAACAGGCTGCCCCACAGCGACACATGGTCCGGGACCGTGTCCGGCCACCCCACCGCACCGAAGAAGATCGCGTCGAAGGGACTGAGGGTGTCGAACCAGTCGCCGGGAAGCATCTGACCGTGCTCCGCGTAGTACTCCGCGCTGGCAAAGTCGAACTCCACGATGTCGAATTCGAACCCGAAGGCGTCGGCGGCAGCGTGCAGCACCCGCACACCCTCCGGCACCACCTCTTTGCCGATGCCATCACCGGGGATAGCCGCGATGCGATACCTACAAGTCATGCCTTCGCTCCTGTCAGGTAGGTAAGCACTTCGCGACGGTCAGCGACCAGCTTTGGTCCCGTAGAGCCAGCGCACGCTTGCTGGGATAACAGTGTAAGGCGAAATAAGCCTCCTTCAAGTAGTCCGCAGGTGCAAATCCTGCAAGCCAACGACCCCCAAACATGACGTCCGCTCGGAGTCATCGGCAGCCGGCTGTGGCAGGTGTCAAAGCAGATCTCCAGTTGTTCCCGTATGAGAAACCTTCTGCGGCGAGTGTCGCGGAAGTGAACCGGTCATGGCCAACGTGGTCGTCATCACCGGTAGCGGATCCCTTGTGACACACGACCGGCGCACCGGGGATCAGCGTTCAATTGCGTGCCGACAGCCGATCCCCCACCGCGAATCCCGCTAGCTGTGTGACGCATTCTTGAGAATCGGGACCTGTGGTTCGCTTATGCAAGGTTCGTTTTGCGTTGGCCTGTTCGTGGGCTCGTGTCGTCTCGGCAGCAGGATGAGTTTACCGACGTGCGCGCGGCGTTCGAACTCCTCGTGCGCCTCACGAACGGCCTCGAGCGGGAAAGTGCGCGCCACTACCGGCATAACCCCGCCAGCGTTGGCCGCGGCAACGAGGACCCCGAATTGGTCCGGGGTATGCATCGTCGATCCGAGTAACGAGATCGAGCGTAGATACAGACGCCGAAGGTCCAACTCGATCACAGGCCCTGCCACGGCACCAGCGATCACCCAGCGCCCTCCCGCCCGCACGTGCGGCATAACGGTGGCCACAAGCGCGCCGCCCACGACGTCGGCGACGACGTCCAACCCGGTAGGCAGCAGCTCGGCTAGCTGGTCCCCGATGTCACCCTGGTTTCGGTCGACCACGACATCGGCCCCGGCCTCGAGGACAGCGCTGGTCTTGTCCCCTGAGCTGAGAGCAATCACCCGTGCCCCGCGCCTGGCCGCGAGCCCGACCAGGGCCAACCCGACGCCACCAGATGCACCACTGACCAGCACGGTCTCCCCGCACTGCACCCCTGCTCGTTCCAACATCCCAGTGGCCGTGCCGTAGGAAATCGGCAGGCAAGCCAACTGCGCGTTGGTCAGCGGTGACCCGGTGACGTCGTGCACTTGCTCGAGATTTACCACCACCTGCTCGGCGTAGCCACCATCGGCTTCGCTTCCGAGGACCGCCTCGACTAACGGTTCCGGACCCGAGCTATAGCGCAGGACCGGGTCCAGGAGCACTCGGCGTCCCACGAGGGCCTCATCTACGCCTTTTCCAACCTGAGCCACGTGGCCACACACGTCGGCACCCAGGACGCGCGGAAAGTTGATCGCGCCGAGCCACCCCGCGGGCTCGTGCGCGCCGTAGGCCCCCGACCTCGTCCACACGTCCGTGTTATTGATCGACACCGCGGCAATATCAACGACAACCTCGCCAGGACCCGGACCAGGGGCAGCGACTTCGTGTAGTTCCAAAACATCGGGACCACCAAAGCGGGTGAGCAAGACAGCACGCACGAGAAGCCTCCACCGGTTGAGGAACCCCATCCTTGCTCGGGTATATGCCAGTTCCAAGTCACGAAGATCACCCCACTCGGATTCCCGTCGTTCTGATTCTCGATTGAGGAACCGCCTGCGGTGATGATCTCGCTCTCCACGCGATGGGGGACGAGCCGCCGTTCGTGGCCGCAAGAGGATGGGCCTCCGGCCCAGCCCTGACCCACCCCCACCCCTCCTGGCGGCTCCGCTATCGGTTCGGACGCAGAACCACCCACGCCCCAGGAGCCCCGTCATGACACCAGGGACCCCGGGAACGGTTCAGTCTGCCGGTTCTGATCACGCGGGCCAGGCTTGAACAACTGACGTGCCGGGCCTGGGACACCTACGCCCGCCCCTCGACCTACGTCGCCCGAAGGTCCGCTCGTGCCGCTGACGGGGCGTCGTTCGAGGCTGCCAACCTGGGCCATCGCGCGGGTCCTGCCCTTGGTCAGGGCCAACTGTTCACGTAGATGTTGGCCGTCGCGCTGCTCCCTTCGCAGGCAGGTTCCCAATCGTCACCGCCACTCGGCTCATCCCAGCCGCCCGCGGCGTCGACCACGCCACCTTCCTCGGCGTACACCCCGCCCGTCACACGGTGCACCACGGCACGCGTCCCGTCCGCGTAGGTCACACCCTCAGCCCATGGGAAGATCAGAATGCCCCCACCCACCTCCTCAGGGATCAGCATCGGGCAGTCACCCTCAAAGCTCAGCGTCCCGCGCACCTCAGCGGCCATTCCCGACAGGCCCCACCACCGAGAAGATGGCACTTCGAAGGTCTGGACCACACGTCCGTGGTCGGCGCTCGAGCGGGGACCGACAAGAATGACGACCAGCGCCACAGCCACTCCCAGCGCCACAGCCCCAAAGAGCAATCTCCTCGCCTGGACGAGAGCCGCCGCTCGCCCACCATGGGTGCCTCAGGTGCCATAGACAAACTCTAGTAGCCCGACTGCTCCGACCTCGGGAACGCACTCAACTGCCGCGATCCGAGTAGCGGTCGCCGTGCCGTGAGCGGAACGTCCTGCGGTTCTGGCACGGGCGCTGAAACCATCGCGACCGAAGCAACTGTCCTACCGTGCATTCCTGGCCGAATGCGACGACAGGAACCGGCTGCGATCCCAACGCCGCCTCAAAGCAGCCGGATTTCCTTGCGAGAAGTCGCTAAGAGCGTTTGATTTCGAAGCCAACCCGAACATCGAACCCGCACCATCAACACCCTCCCCACCAGCGACTGGGTCCGCAAAGGTCAACCGCTATGCCTGATCGGTGACTCCGGAACCGGCAAATCCCATCTACTCATCGCCCTTGGGACCGAGGCCGCGATGGTGGGCTATCGGGTTAAGTACACAGACGCCACCAAACTCGTCGCAGCCGTCGATGAACTGGTTCTGTCCAAGACCATCGCCCGATACGGCCGCGTCGACCTACTCATGATCGACGAACTCGGATACATGCCCTCGATAGTCGCGGGGCCAAGCTCCTCTTCCAAGTCTTGACCGAACGCGAAGAGAAGAACAGCGTTGCCATCGCCTCAAACGAGACCTTCTCCGGCTGGACCAAGACCTTCACCGGACCACGACTGTGCGCCGCGATCGTCGACCGGCTCACCTCGGGCGGCAACATCCTCGAAACCGGCACCGATTCCTACCGCCTCACCCGCAGCCGAGCCCAACTCGCAAGCGCCACCCCCAGAAACGGTCTCGGCGACAGCCCCGGTGGCTGAGTTGCCAGGACCGGGCTACTCGCCGGGGGACTCTAAACGCTGCGTCACCTCGTCGAGGACCGCCTCCAGCTCCCCTCGCCGGATCGGCTTGGCGACGAAGAACTCCATGCCGGCCTCCCGGCAGCGCTCCCGCTCCTCGGTGAAGGCACCAGCACTCAGCGCTGCGATGGTCGGTTGGAAGGCCTCCGCCACCGCTGCCCGGATCTGCCGGGTCGCCTCGAGGCCGTCCATGACGGGCATGTACACGTCCATCAGCACCAGGTCGTAGGGGCGTTCGGTCACCGCAGTGACCGCCTCCGACCCGTTTGCTGCCAGGTCGACCAGATGACCGAGACGGGTCAGCAGCGCGCTGGCGACCTTCTGGTTCACCACGTTGTCGTCAGCAACGAGGACGCGCAGCCTGCGTTCTGGTGCGCCAGGCAGAGCAGGGGACGCCGCGACCTTTGCTGGTGCGTTCGTCCTGAGTACGCGCCCTAGTAGGTCGTGCAGCGCCTCCGGTTTCACTGGCTTGTGAAGTTCTGCGGCGAAGCAGGGTCGCCCGCCGTCAGTCTCGTGGCCGGCGATTGAGCTGATTAGCACAGCCGGGACGTCCCGCCCGAGCGGAGTCTGCTTCGCGGCGCGGCACAGCTGCAGCCCGTCCAGCTTCGGCATGTGCATGTCTAGGATCAGCAGGTCCAGTGCAGGCCCGGTGCCGATCCGCTCGAGGGCATCTTCGGGATCCGCCAAGTCCTCGACGTGCATCCCCCATGACATCAGGTGATGGCGGAGCACGTGCCGGTTGGTGTCGTTGTCGTCCACGAGTAGGACACGCCGGCCGAGGAGGATGTTGGTCAGGTCGGTGCGACGGGCTCGTACCTGCTCAAACGATCGGCGCAGCACGGCCTCGAAGTGGAACGTGCTGCCCACACCAACAGTGCTGGAGACCGTCAGCTGCCCGTCCATCGCCGCGGCCAGTCGGCGGCTGATCGCCAGCCCGAGGCCGGTGCCGCCGTACTCTCGGGTGGTCGAGGAGTCGGCTTGGGTGAAAGACTGGAACAGCGCACCCAGCCGATCGGCCGGAATGCCGATGCCGGTGTCGCGGACGTCCATCAGCAGTCGCACTCGGCCGGTCTCGTCGTGGTCCTGCGTGCGCAGGATCACCTCGATCTCACCTCGATCGGTGAACTTGATGGCATTGCCGAGCAGGTTGACGATGACCTGGCGCAGCCGGTTCGCATCCCCGACCAGGTCGACCACGGTGTGCGGCTCGGCGGAGTAGACGAGGTCCACTTCCTTCGCTCCGAGCTGCGGCCCGATGATGTCCAAAGCGCTCTCGACGCAGTCACGCAGGTCAAAGGGCTGGTCTTCCAGATCGAGACGTCCCGCCTCGATCTTGGAGAAGTCCAAGACGTCGTTGATCACCGAAAGCAGTAGGTCGCCGTTGTTGCGGATGATCTCGGCGTACTCGCGCTGTTGCTCGTTCAGCGGCGTGTCGAACAGCAGCCCAGCCATGCCGATCACTCCGTTCAGCGGGGTGCGGATCTCATGACTCATCGTGGCAAGGAAGGCCGACTTGGCGGCGTTGGCCCGCTCTGCCTGGGACCGAGACGCCTCGAGCTCGACGCGGTGCTCGGCCTCGCTGTCGCGCTGCGCGGCCAAAACGGCGGCGGTCTCGGCCATGCCGTTGGCAAGGCCACGCAGTTCGCTCGGGAGCTGCGACGGGACGTCCACCCGCAGGTCGCCCGCGCGGATCCGGCCCATCGTGTCCTGCAGCCGCGAGACCGGCTCGGCAATGGCCTCACGGAGGCGTCTGCCCTCGCGTGCGGTGAGGGCGAATACTGTCAGCCCAGCTGCGAGCTGCAGGACCAGAGCCGTGACCAACAAGGTGTTTTGCTCGCGCTCATGGTCGTTGCGGCTGCGGTCAATCCGGTCCTCGAGCGCCTGCTCAAGCTCGCGGTAGCGATCGAAGATGCGCTTGCTCTCCTGCAGGAACACAGCCATGTCCGCGCTCTGTCCCGCAGCAGTCGGCGAACTGTACGCCGTCCATTCCCGCTGCGCCGCGCGCACGGCCTCGAACTGACGAAGCGTCGACCCGCTGAGATGTCGGCTCGCCGCATCCTGGTTCGGTCCGATGGTGGCGAGACCATCGGTGTACGGCTGGAGGAACTCCTGGTCCCCAGTGAGCAGAAAGCCGCGTAGCCCGGTCTCCATGTTGAGCATGTCGCGGTAGCTCAGCCGCAAATGCCGCCCCGCCTGGATCTCGTCATGCAGCGTCGGCTGGACGGCGGTCAGAAGAAGCGTCAGAAGCGAGGCGGCGATCAGGACCACCACGACGATCCCGGCGAGCGCATGGCGGGACGCCCGCCGGATCAGGGCCTGAACGCTCTGCTGTTCAGAAGGGTTGCGCCGCATCACCCGGGTTCACTCCGTCGGTCGAGAACCCGCCAGTCAATGTGCCGGTAGCTGTCCGCATGTTCGTCGGGGCCGGGCACCGCCGCCACCCAAGCGGCGCCGGTCCGGCCGAGCTGTCCGGCAAGAAGTGGAAATCCCCAAATCTTCACAACTGCGGGGGCGACAGCGGGGACGTCCCGCTGCGGCACCACCAGACCCGCGGCAGAGCCGATCATCGTGGCACAGTCGCAGCAGAGCCGCATACTCCCAACCGTAGTTCTTGTGTTCGCCTCAATGCCCAAGGAAGCTCCGAAGCTCGGACTGGAAGGCTTGCAGCTCAGCTTGTGCCTCGGCCACACTGAGCACAACGGCCTTAGCAGGGCCATCCCAGTGCTCCAGGTCCTCGCAGAGACCGGCGAGCCGGGCCCCCCCGAGGGTGGCGCTGCTGCCCTTGAGCGAGTGCGCAGCCCTCTGTAGCCGGGACAAGTCGCCCTCATCGGTGGCGCTGCTGATCTCGGTCATCAGCTCGGCTGCCTGTCCGTCGAACACCAGAGTCAAACTGCGAATGAAGTCGCCGCCGACGTCATCGAGCGACTCCTGGAGGTGTTCGAGGGCCTCGCGATCCAGGGTCGGCAATCGTCGGGTCGAGTTCATGAAGAAACCGTCCGAGGAGGTGGGATCAAACTGGCGAGCACTTCGGCGAAAACTTCGGTCTTCACCGGCATGGACAATCAATGAGCACCGCGGAGTACTCGACTGTAGAGATGGCGTGTAGCGCTTCCTCGCCGTTGACTACGAGGTCCACCTCAATGGCCGGCGTGCTTTCTCGATGGAAGCCAGTGGTGGGGTCCGACTGGGCAACCCACGGGGGAAGCGCTGGGAGGAGCCAAGCAGACATCCAGCCAACGACCATGGGGCCGCCGGTGAGCCCGGTCTGCCCATGAGGAAAGAGGTACACGTAGTTGCTGTCAGTAACTGTCAGGACCAGGAATACGCCGCCCGCGCAGACCCATGGGCGGCGCCGTCCGGCGGGTTGAAAAGTCCTGCGACTTGGTGTACATACTGTGGTTAAGCATGAAGGGACTTCTTTCGATCGGCTAGGAGAAGGCCTCGCTGGGAGGGACAACTCGTTCAGATAAGTGACTGATCTGATCGCATTGTATGGCCCTGTCGAAATCCCTTAAGAATAAACGAGCAGTGACATCCGCAACTTATAGAATGTTTACTCATCTTTGCTTTCTTTTGTCTCTGCCTCGACCATGGGCGAACCAAACCCTTGCCGCGTCATGGTTCCCCAGACTGGCCTTCCACCTCGCAGCCCATCGATGAGCCCCTCCAGTCGCCACCAGGCTGTGAGCTGCCGGTACCCGAAGTTCTCCAAGACGGCCGCCAGCAAGGTGGCGCCGAGGTCACGCCACCGCGGGTAGCGGTGGAACGACAACTCCTCGACCGCCATTGCAGCGAGGGTAACCACGATGGCGTAGCCGTAAGCGATCAGCAGGAAGAGTGCCACCGTACTCACATCGACCACGCCGAGTATCGCGCCAGCGGAGATGAGGACTAGGCCGACGATCTCGATGACGGGCGCGATGAGCTCGAAGACCCAGAAGTACGGAAGCGCAATCAGTCCGACAGCCCCATACCGCGGCCTGAGCAGCAATCCGCGGTATTTCCACAGGACCTCCCACAGCCCTCGGTGCCAGCGGCGCCGTTGACTGCGCAACACTCGCACCGTAGCGGGAACCTCGGTCCAGGCCACGGGTTCGGGAACGAACTCCACGTGGTAGTCGCGTTGCGTCTGGTGCATGTGACGGTGGATGCGCATGACGAGTTCGAAGTCCTCACCGATGCAGTCGTTGTCCATGCCTTGTACCTCGACGAGAACATCCCTTCGGAACATCCCGAACGCCCCGCTGATGAGGACCAACGCACGAAGACGGGACCACCCGCTGCGACCGAGGAGGAATGCGCGTAGATACTCCACGACCTGGATGCGCGGCAACCACGTCCTGGGGATACGAATGTTGACCAGACGCCCTGCGATGACCGTGCACCCGTTAGCCGCTCGGATAACGCCTCCGGTGGCGACAGTGCGGATCGGGTCGTCGGCGAACGGTTTGGCGACGATCACCAGGGCGTCCGGGTCCAGGATCGAATCTGCATCGATCATGGCGATCAACGGCTCCGTCGCAGCGTTGATGCCAACGTTGAGCGCATCGGTCTTGCCGCCGTTCTCCTTGCGCACAGCGATCAGGCGGGTGCAACCGTCCCGAGGCACCCACACGTCGATGATGCGGGACCTTATCGGCACGTCGTAAGGCAACTCACGGTCGATGCATACCAAGTCGAAGGCCGCACACATTCGCTGGAACGTCGTGTCAGTGCTGCCGTCGTCGATGACCACGATCTCGTGCCGGGGATAGCGCAGCGCCATCATCGCCTGCACCGACGCGACGATCCCTGCCTCTTCGTTGTGAGCTGGCACAAGGATCGAGACGCCGGGCGCAAACTGGCTGCCGACCGTCTCCTGTCGGCCTGAGTGCTCGATCCTGCGCATGTGGTGGACGAACCCGCCGGCCGCGAGCAGGACCAGCAGGAGGTAGGAAGAGTTTACGAGGCCGAAATAGAGCAGAATCGGCAGCTCCAGGACGCCGATCACCGTGCCCAGCAGACCCCGCGTGACGTCGAGCAGAGCGCTCACGTCGGGTTCTCGGCCAGGGCTGGGAGCCGGGCCGCAACCAGGGCAGCACGCGCCACTCGCCCGGACGGGGTGCCGGTGGGTATCACCGCTAGCCGATCTGCTCCTGCGGGACCAATCCGCAGGAGTGAGCGCGCCGCAACCTCGGCCAGCCGCCGATCTGGATCTGCGAGGAGCAGAACCAGCACCTCCACCGCTAGGTCGTTGCCCACTTCACCGAGGGCGGCAGCACACGTGCGTCGCAGAGGTGGGTACGTCTGCGCGCTGATATGACGGGACAATGAGTCGACATCCTCGGGGCCACCCACCTGGCCGAGAGCGACCGAGGCCGTCAGGCGCACGTCGGAGTCGGGGTCGTAGTCCAGCAGTTCCCGCAGTGACCGTGAGGCGACCCCGAGCGTGTTGTGTCCCGCCACCAGAGCCGCCACGCTCCGCGCGACAGGATCCTTCTTGTGCAAACCACGCAACAACGCCTCCTCCGTGCCGCTGCCCATCGACATCAGCGCCTCTGCGACGACGTAGGCGGGTACCCCCACGCGCCCGCGAACTGCGCCCACCGAAGCCAGCACCTGATCGGCTGCGGACGAGTCCCCAATTGCCCCCAGCGCCCGGACAGCGACAAGCCGCACCTCGGCGGACCGGTCCGGTAAGAGTGCGGTCAACGCGGTCACGTGCTCAGGATCGCGCACGAGCCCCAGGAGATTGGCGGCGCGGGCCCGCCGGATCACTGATCGAGAGCGCAGCTCGTTGACTGCTCTGCCGATGTCACCGTGCTGGCGCAACACCGCGACGAGTTGTTCAGCTGGCTCTCCGCGCACCATGGCCAGCATGGCCACAACGGCAGGACCTACGTCTCTCCAGGATCGTCGGTCCACACCCAGAAGGTGCGCCATGCCGAGCCCATCCTCGTCCTCACCTGCACCCACAACAAGGAGTGCCATGCGGTGAGGGGCCAGAGCCGCAGCGGTGCTCCGCTGGCCCCTTAACCGAAGGAGCCTTGCCCCGACGACGAGGCCTACAAGCAGCAGGGCGACCGTGGTCACCGATAGGGTCACCGCAGTCAGGACGCCCGGGGTGATCAATGGACCCGGCTCAGGACGGCCTTGACCCGATGCAGCAGCTCGGTGGGACTGAACGGCTTGCGGATATAGTCCTGGGCGCCTGAGGCGAAGCCAGTGTCGACGTCGGCCTCACGGGTCTTGGCCGTCAGCAGGATGACAGCCATATCAGCCGTCGCCGGATTCTGACGCACTTTGCGTAGGACATCAAAGCCGGACAGCCCCGGCATCATCACGTCCAGGATCGCTAGATCGGGGGGATCCTCGAGGATCTCTGCCAGCGCGGCCACCCCATCGCCTGCCGTGCGCACCAAAAAACCGGCGCGCGTCAACTTAAAGTCGAGAAGGTCCCTCATCACTTGATCGTCATCGGCAATAAGGACCCGCTCGGATGACACCTTCGCACCCACATTTCCGTTGTACTGAACATCCCTGACCTCATCACAGTACCTGCAATGAATTTAGCGATCCTGAGACATATGGAAAGACATATTCAGGCATACCTTTGCCAGATCGAACTAGTTAAATGCATAGGCATCTATGGGTCGCACGGGTAACGTGCGATGGTCGGAGCAGATGAAAGGGCCGCTGCTGGTAGGGCGTCCGCTTGCTGAAGCGCACGCCGACCGGATGGCCGCGCGAACTGCCGACCGGGCGACCGGCGTCGTCGCGGGATCCGGCATCCGGTCGAGAACTTCATGGTCGACTACTACGGCCACCTCCGCTGGCTCACTAGCCTCGATCTTTCATCGGTGGGGGGGTGAGTGTGGCCACAGCGTCGCGGTGACTGTGTACGCCTAATTTTGGCATTGGGGTGTGACAGGCCGCCGGGATGTCGCTCCTGGGTGGGCGTCGCGTTCCACTTCGCGATTGGTTGTTGCTCGCTGGTCGGGGCAGGGGCATGTCGGTCAGGGTGGCGCGAGGTCCGCGAGCCGGGTCCACCCGGTGGCGGCGAGGTCAGCGAATGGTGCGGTGTTTTTGAGGTGGAGTTTGATGCGCCGGCCGGTGTGGGCGATCGTGGCGGGGATCGTGAGGACGCGGTGTCGTAGCCGTTTGGGTTCCCACCGGCGGGCGGGGTAGTTGCGTAACGCGAGGGTTTGCATCCACGCGAGGAGGTCACCGGCGAGCATGACGATTGCGCACCAGATGCGGTTGGCGTCGAAGGATTGCAATGGGAGGTTGGTCAGGCCGGTGTCTTTAGCAATCCGGATGCGGTCTTCGCACCTGGCGCGGCGCCGGTGGCGTAGTTCGAGGTCGGGCAGTTGCCCGCGGGGTGTGTTGGTCGCGAACGCGGTGACCCGTTTGCCGTCGGTGTCGGTGAACCGCAACTGGGCGCCGGGGTGGGGGTTTTCTTTGCGGGCGATGACCCGCAAACCTGGCGGCCAGTCGGACAGGTCGAGCAGGTCGGTGAGCTCGGCGACGTACGCGCCCTTCCGCACACCGCCGTTGCTGTCGTAGGCGGGTTGCCACACCTCGGCTGGGATGTGTGTGAGCAGGTCAGGGGTGTTGAACGGGAGCGTGTAGCCCACGCTGTACTGAACCCGGCGCCCGGTCAGCCAGGTGGTGAACTCCTTGGTGCCACCAGCACCGTCGGTGCGGATAAGCACCTTCTTACCTGGGCGGGCAGGGTTGATCTTAGGCAGTTGTTTGAACGCGTCCCGGGCCACGGTGATGTGATCGGCCGCCTTGTTCGCCCCGGCCCTGCCCGGACGCAGTTGGATTGCGAGTGGTTCACCGGTGCCCTGCGGCCCGCCGTGGTCATCGAAAGCGCATAACGGGTGGAAACCGAAGCCCTTCTTATACGTAGGCGCAGCCGATTCTTTGTCGCTGTGCGCGGTGACCAACGTGGCGTCCAGGTCCACCACAACCGGGTTGCTCGCGGATGCGTGGTGACCGGGTGGGCGTTGCCCGGCCAGGCCCCACGCCCGCCTTCGCCCGCCTTCGCGCGCCAGCCCGCGCCAGCCCGATCGCCTCCAACGATAACTTGGCGTCAGCGGCCAGGGCCGTGATGGTCCGGGAGATCGTCGCCTCGGAACCCACCAGCCCGTACACCTGCGGTTCGGCACGAAGCAGGGCCACGTCA
>JBBSKS010000061.1:0-13132 GCA_038256095.1 Actinomycetales bacterium
AGGCCCGAGCTTCTGACCTGCGGTGTTATGACGACCGACGTGCTCGTTAAGGCACTAAGGCGGTGGAGCTAGAGAGTCCATAGTGGCCTTTCTGATAGAGGCACGTCAGCGCCGGCGCGTATTGGGCACCTCAACAACGAGTTTCGCGCACCGTTTGGGGAAGGCGGCAGGCGTGTCGGTGTTGACCCGGGCGGCCACGGGCGTGACGCAGAGTCGATTGTGACCGGTCACGCGCGTATTGCCGCCAGGGAGTGATAACGGACGCGAGGCTCAAGAGCGCGCTGACCTGCGACGAAGAGTTACTCGCATGCTGGCTCCGCCGTAACGATCTAGGCACTAAGCCGATTGACCCAACTCGGGGCAGGGTTGTGACGGCGTAGATGCCTTTATGCGCCACCACGAGCAAGCGGGCTCCGCCAGCGACCGACACGACGTCACCCCGGCCTTCTCGGCGGACCTTGTTCACGTATTTGACGGTGTATCCGGGGGCCACACCAGACATGTCAACGACGAGCCGGTCGAAGCAGGCATGCCGCCCAGCGCGCAGCCCTTGCAAGGTGCCTTGTTCGAGGGTGCCCGCAGACTCCGCGGTCGAGCCCCAGTTGGTACTACACGACAAAACAGCACTCGGAGCCGATACCGAAGTAGGGCTTGCTACTGCTGCGGGGGCTGCCAGCATCGTCACGGAGGCAACAAGGACAGTACTGATCTGCGCAAAACTGGAAAAGCGGATTCTCATGATGGACATCCTTTACGCAGGAAACCTCACCGCCCGCAGCCAAGCGGGCTCGGCGTCGACGACACGCTGGTTTCACCAGATAGGAGTACGCAGTAGGCGTGCTGATATATCTCTGCGTCACGGATAGAACCGGCGCAGGCGGCCAAAGGTCGGCCCAATGCACCCATCATTCGTTGCAACCCTGAGAGGATCACCGCCCAGTGGGGGCAAGGATGTCCAAGCCGCGACATGGAGCCCGCGCTGCGCGCCATGGAAGCGGCTGGCGTCCGCCACGTCGGGCTGCTCTCCGTCATGGGCGCGGCCGATATGAAGTGGGTGCCGCGCGCCAAAGTCGAGGCGTGGCTCGGGCAGAGCTCGATGACGTGGACCTTCATCCGGCCCTCGTTTTCATGGAGAATCGCTCCACCACGCATGCCCCTGCCATCGCCGATCTCGACGCGGTAATCGTTCCTGCGGGCGACGGCAAGACCTCGTTCGTCGCGGCCGCCGACGTCGCCGCAGTTACTACGCAGCCGCCTCGATCTTGAGTGACGTACTGGGAAGACCGATCGATTACCCACGCCCCCGGCATACCCACGTATGTCGCCCACGCCCGCCGCGATCTCGGCATGACGTGGGCCATGCTGGCCACGACCGTTGCCACCTACACCGTCGCTCGACTCGGCCGAGCGGCAGAGTGACCGAGGATCTCCGATGAGCGATCTCGACGCGCGACACTGCACATCGCCCCCACGACCGCGAGCCGGTTCGCATCCCGCGCGCAGATTGCCAAGACGATCGTCAAGGTTCGCTCCGAACGCTGGCACCTCACAAGATTTGGTGCCTCTTTGACGGTCGGCAGCCCACCCGAGCCACCTCACATCGAAGGGAAAGCCTCGCGATAGCTGCGCCACGTGCCAACGGGAGTTGTGACTGACTCGGCCGACAGCATGGCTCGGATGATCGCGCGGGTCACGACGTGAGCCGAGGCGGTCAGCATGGCGTGAAATTCGGTGAGATCGGGAGCTTTGCGGTGTCCCGTCGCCAACCCAAACAAGGTGTCGCCGTCAAACATCGTGTGGATGGGGTCGATCGCTCGAGCCATGCCGTCGTGTCCGCTTCCAGCGAGGCGTGCGCACTGGGATTTGGTCAGAGCCGCGTCGGTGGCGACAACGCCGATGGTGGTGGCCAGCGTTTTTCCGCCGCGCGCGGCGATGGGGTTGCGCCGCGCTTCACGCTTGGCGGCGTCCAGTTCCGTTTGGGTCGGGACACCCAGGGGGTATGCCGGGTCGCGCGTCGCCGCTCCGCCCAAGCCCTCAACGTCTTGGGCCATAAGGTCGCGAGCGCCCAGAAACTCGCCGGTTTGGGGGTCGACCGCCGAACCCACCGAATTGACGACCACGAGCGCGGCGATGGTGGTGCCATTGGGCAGCAGCTGACTCGCGGAACCGACCCCGCCTTTGAAACCGCCAGTTTTGGCTCCGGCACCTGCTCCTACGTTGCCCATAGTCGGCGGCTTGCTCGTGGCGGCGTTCGCTGCCGCTTCGCCGAAGGAAGCGTCCGGGAAGGCTGAGAAGTCACCGCCCCGGCCCAGGTCGAAGATCACCGCCGCCGGGACGATCGGGACCACATCACCAGGGCCACCCATCGGGAAACCCACGCCTTCGGCATACCGGTGACGCATGACGCCATCCGCGGCAGCGAGCCCGAACGCGCTGCCGCCACAGAGAGTGATCGCGTGGATCCGTTCGATGAGGTTGCGCGGGTCCAGCAGGTCCGTCTCTCGCGTGCCCGGTCCCCCGCCGCGCACATCCACCCCGGCGACGGCACCTTCAGCCTCGGTCAGCACTGCGGTGGTGCCGGTCAGCCAGCCGTCGCCGATGCGCTGATAGTGACCGACTCGGAGCCCCGCCACATCCACCAGTGAGTTGGTGGGTCCAGGCTGAGGCGAGCCAGAGGTCGTCATCGTCGCAGCCTCTCACGGCCTGTCCTCACCCGGTTCCAGATCAGATAGGCCAACCGTATGCCGCTTGCCCCGGGCTCCCGCACGAGGCACATTGGATGTAGCTCGTGACATCGTGTCCGGCTCCGCCGCCCCAGGAGGCAAGCATGAAGAACATCGAACCGCCATCCCAACTCGTGGACTGGACGTTACGTCTGGAAAATACGACCGCTCTGGACAACCCCATTCGCGTGATTGAGCCTGAGATCCGCACACTGTTCGGCAGCGGGCTTCGCGGTTCGTTGTTGCGCGGCGATTGGCTCGGCCATGCCGTCCACCCGGTCCTCACCGATTTCGTGCTGGGATCGTGGACGTCGGCCAGCGTGCTGGACGTCTTTGGTGGACCCGAATCTGCGAATTCTGCGCGCAAGCTTGTCGGCGCCGGATTGTTGGCCGTCGGGCCGACCGCCTGGACCGGTTGGGCGCAGTGGTCCGACTCGGAATTGCGCGACAAGCGGGTCGGGCTGGTGCACGCCGTCACGAATGGCGTCGCCGCGGGCATGTATGCCGCGTCCTGGCTCGCCCGACGGCGCGGCAATCACAAGTCAGGGGCTGGCTTGGCGATGGCGGGTGCTGCGGTTTCGGGGGTCGGCGGTTACCTCGGCGGCCACCTCGCTGCAGCGCGGCACGTGAGCAGCCACCATCCGGCATACGCCGAATCTGCCTGAAGCATCGACTTTGGTTGGGAGTCGGTGCTGGGGGCCAACGACCCATATGCGCGCAATTCGCGGCCGCGCGGCGTGGGTTTGCGCGCATATCGGTCATCAGGGCAGGGGATAGGGGTCTGACAGCGAGCGGCGCGAGAAGAACGTCTTACGACCAGGGTGGCCAAGTACCAAACTGCTCGGCGCGACGAGGACCTCCTGGACGCTGCCGCCCCGATCCTCTAAGCCATCGCCGAGCAACACGGCTACACCCGGCTCGCGGTCTTCGGGGCAGTCGCGCGGCACCAGGCCACGCAGGCCTCCGATATCGAATTGCTGGTCGAATCTCCGGCAGAAGTCGAGGCCACGTGAGTGGCGGGCTGATGACCGACGTGCGTTCAGATTGCGGTTTGGAGGCGGGGGACAGCGCGCACATCGGTCATGTGGGCATGGCGGCTAGGGGAGCGTGGGTATGGCGGCGAGCAGCTGGCGTGTGTAGGCGTGTTGGGGGTCGGTGAAGAGTTGCTCGGTGGGGGCGACTTCGACGAACTCGCCGGCCTTCATCACGGCCACGCGGTCACAGACGTGCCGCACCACCGATAGGTCGTGGCTGACGAACACCAACGTCAGGTCGAGGCCGGAGACCACGTCGTCCAGCAGGTTGAGCACTTGGGCGCGAACGGACACGTCGAGGGCGCTGACGGGTTCGTCGGCGACCAGGATGGCCGGCGCCGGGGCAAGCGCCCGGGCGATCGAGATCCGTTGCCGCTGCCCGCCCGAGAATTGGTGAGGGTAGCGACTGGACGCGTCGAGCGGCATACCGACGGCAGTGAGCAGTTCGTCGACACGTCCCGATTGGGCGGAGCGGTCGCCGATCCGCTGGGCAATCAACGGCTCGGCGATGATGTCGCGGACCTTCATCCGAGGGTCCAGCGAGCTCATCGGGTCTTGGAACACCACCTGTAACTGGCCGCGCAGCCACCGCAGGTCGCGCCACGATTCGCCGACAATCGAGCGCCCCTGCACCTCGATCGCACCGGAGGTCGGTTGGTCCAGGCCAGCGATCATCCGCAGCAGCGTGGACTTGCCCGACCCGGACTCACCAACGATGCCGAACCGTTCACCGGGTACGATCTCGACGCTGACGTCGCGCACCGCCTGCACCACAGCGCCTGGCTCAAGCAGCGAAACGCGGGGCCGCTGGAACGACCGGCTGACCCCCGAAATCGAGATCGCCGAAGGGTCACTCATCGGAGTCCCCTGCCGGGTGGAAACACGCAAATCCGTATGCCGCATCGCCGGCCGGATGTTCGCTGCGCACCGACCACGACGGTTGGCTCTCGCAGGCCGCCGAGGCCTTGGCGCACCGGTTGCGGAAGACGCACCCCGACGGGAACCGGCCCGCTGCAGGCACGGTGCCCTCGATCGTCGGCAGCAGAGAACCGTCCGGCACCGAGTTCAGGTCACTCGCGGCCAAGAGACCCTGGGTGTAGCGGTGACGAGGAGCCCCAAAGACCTCTGCCACCGGCCCGGCCTCGACGATGCGCCCGCCGTACATCACGAGCACCCGTTCACAGACCTGAGCAACGACCGCCAAGTCGTGCGTAATGAAGAGCAGCGCGGCGTCCCGAGCCTCAACCCCACTGACGATCAAGTCCAACACCGTCGCCTGGACCGTGACATCGAGCGCCGTGGTGGGTTCGTCGCAAAGCAACAGCACCGGGTCGTTGGCGAGCGCGATGGCGACGACCACCCGCTGTCGCTGGCCGCCCGAGAGTTGGTGCGGATACGTGCGCGCGACGGCAGCAGGATCATCGAGACCGACCTGGCCCAAAATTTCCACGGTCTGCGAGCGCGCCGCACCTCGTGAAACCCCGTCTCGGTGGAGCCGGATCACCTCAGCCACCTGGGCACCGACGCGCATCGTAGGGTTCAGCGCCGTCATCGGCTCTTGGAACACCATCGTCATGTCGTCCCCACGCACCGATGACATCTGGGCCGATGACCGTTCGAGGAGGTTGCCGTCGTGACCAGTCAGCCGCACCTCGCCGGTCGCGGACAGGCCATCGCTGAGCAGCCCCATGATCGACAGCGCCGTCAGCGACTTGCCCGAACCGGACTCCCCAATCAGCCCGACCCGCTCCCCTCGAGCAATAGAAAACGACACGTCACGAAGCAGCGGAGTGTCCCCCGCGGCCACGTCCAACCCCGAGACGGTCAGCACGACCGCCGGCTCCGACGATTCTGTTTCGCTCATCGACGGGCCAACTTCGGGTCGAGAGCGTCGCGCAGCCCGTCGCCCAGCAGGTTGAACCCCAACACTGCCAAAGCAATCGCCCCGCCGGGGATCAGCACTAAATACGGAGCAGACCGCAACGTCGATTGGGCCTCAAACAACATCCGTCCCCATGACGGCTGCCCGGTCGGCGTGCCCAAGCCCAGGTAGGCCAGCGCCGCCTCAGCCAAGATCGCAATCGCAAAAGATACCGACGTCTGCACGATGATCAGTCCCACGACATTGGGCAGCACGTGCCGAACAGCGATCGCAAACGGCCCACGACCCGCGGCCCGAGCGGCCATCACGAAGTCCGTGCTCAGCACCCCGAGCGCCCCCGACCGGGTGATTCGCGCAAACGAAGGAATCGTCGCGATGCCGATGGCGACCATCGCCACTCGGGTCGAGCCGCCATACAGAGCAGCAAACATGATCGCGAGCAGCAGCGCGGGGAAGGCCAGCACGATGTCGTTACCGCGCATCACCAATTGCCCGAGCCAGGTCGGGGACATCGCCGCGAAGATTCCCAGCGGCACCCCGATCAGCGCGGCCACCCCGACGGACACAAAGCCAACAAAGAGAGCGGTCCGCGAGCCCAGCAAGATTTGGGTGAAGACGTCGCGCCGGAACCGGTCGGTCCCGAGCCAGAACTCGGCGTTGGGCCGCTGATAGGCCTCGGTGGCCAGCACCCTCATAGGCGGGTGAGGCGTCCAGACGAACGACACCAACGCCAGCAGCACCACCAGCACCACCAGCACACCGCCCACCGCCAGCGACGGATTCAGCCGGCGCGACGACAAAGACATGCCAGTCATGCGCGCCCACCCACCCGCAGTCGAGGGTCGATGACGACATACAACGCGTCGACGATGAAGTTAATGACCAGCACCGCGACGACCAGCACCATCACCACGGTTTGCACGGTCAGCAGCTCGCGTTGGCCGACCGAGTCCAGCAACAGGGACCCGAGACCGGGGATCACAAACACCCGCTCGATCACTACAGCCCCGACCAGCAAACCGGCCAGTTGCAGGCCCAACACGGTCACGACGGGCACGGCGGCGTTGCGCAAGGTATGCCGAAACACGGCTTGCACAGGCCGCAAACCTTTGGCTTGGGCGGTGCGGAGGTAGTCCTGGTGCAGCTCGTCGAGCACGGCCGACCGGACGTACCGAGCGAGCACCGACCCCTGCACCAACGCCAGTGAAATGGACGGCAAGATCAGCCGCCGCAGAAACTCCACAGGGTCCGAAGCCGGCACCACCCAACCCCCCGACGGCAGCCACCCCAGGCGCACCGCGAACACCGAGATCAGCACAATCCCGGCCAAAAAAGCCGGCACGGCAACGCCGATCTGCGATAGGCCCGACAGCACCACCCCGTCTAAATGCCGGTGCCGCATGGCCATCCACATCCCGAGCGGCACGGCGATCAGCACCGCGAGCACCATGGCGGCCGCGACCAGCCACAGAGTGACCAACAACCGGTCGCCGATCTGAGGCCCAATCGGGGCCTTCGAGATGTATTCGATGCCCGGATCGAAGCGCAGCATGCCGCCGATCCACTCGAAATACTGCACGGGCAGCGGCCGATCAAGACCGAATTGCGCGGTCATCCGGGCCACGGCGGCATCGGAGGCGTTAACCCCCAGGGCCACCTGCGCGGGGTTGCCGGGCAGCACCTGCATGAAGCCAAAAACCACCACCGTGCTGATCGCCACGCTGGCGATCAGCACGCCCAGGCGGCGCAGCAACTGCAGGATCATGGCAACGGGGGGCGCAGCAGCCCGGTCCTCAGCCTGGTCCGTTGATCATCCGCGAGCCAGGGCGGACAGGTCAAACGAGGTGGTCAGGGCATTCTCCGGCAGGCCGGTGATGTCGGGGTCGGCCACGATCAGGTTGGGCAGCACAAACAGGAAGTCGGCGGCCGCGTCTTTGCTGATCAGCGTGGCAGCTTCCTTCATCTTCGCGATTTGCTCTTCTTCGGTGCCGGCATCGGCCTCGTCAAAGAGCGCCTGCACCTCCGGTATGCCGTAGGTGGTGTAGTAGTCCGGGTCACCGAAGACGGTGCGCATGTCCCGGGGCTCGACGTGGGCCACGATCGACATGTCGAAGTCCTTGGCCGTGAAGACCTCTTCGAGCCACGTGGCGGGGAACTCCAGTGAGTCGACGGTGACCTCGAAGCCAGCGTCCTCCAGCATGGACTCGACGACGGTCCCGCACGCCACGGCATACGGAAGGTTGGGCAGTCGCAGTCGCACGGCGGCGCCCTCGTTGCCAGTGTCCGCCAGCAGTTCCTTGGCCTTATCGAGGTCGAAGGGGTAGTCGCCGGTGCGGTCCTCGTACCACGGGTCGGTTGGGGGCACCATCGAGCCGATCAACTCGCCGCGACCCGCCCAGCAGGTGTCGAGCAAGGTCGGGTGGTCGATGGCGTACCGAGCGGCCTGTCGGACGCGGACATCGCTGAACGGGCCGTCATCGCTGTTGAACGACAACACGACCTCACCGTTGGTCGTGCCCTCGATGATCTGGAACTCGTCGGTCTCGAACTCGGCCAACGACTCCGGCGCCTGCACGGTGCCGATGATGTCGATGTCCCCGGTCAGCATCGCGCTATTCACCGCATTGGGGTCCTCGAAGTAGGCGAACTCGACCTCGTCGAAGAACGGCTCATCACCCCAATAGTCGTCGTTGCGCTCCAGCGTGATCGAGCTGCCGCGGTCCCAGTTGGCGAAGGCGTAAGGACCGGTGCCGATCGGGTCGGTCGCTAGGTCGGTTACGCCCTCGGTGTCGAACATCGCACCGACGCCGGTGGTCATCGCGTAGAGCCACGAGTTGTCGGGGCGGCTCAGCGTGACGGTCAGCTCGTGCTCGCCGGTGGCTTCTGCGGACTCGACCACGTCCATCGCCGACTTCAACGACACCGTCCAGTCGTCGGACTTCACACGGTCGATCGAAAACACTGCGTCCTCGGCGGTGAAGTCGCCCCCGTTGCTGAACGTCGCGTTGTCAACGAGCGTGAAGGTGTAGGTCAGGCCGTCGTCTGAGACCTCATACGAGCTGGCGAGCGCGGGCACGATGTCACCGGTGGCGCTATCCACCTTGAGTAGCGTTTCATAGACGTTATAGAGGAGAGCCTGCGGGATGGCCGCACCGTCGGTGGTGGTGAAGTCGAGGCTGGCCGGCTCGGCGAACAGCCCGATGGTTACCTTCTCCGACTCTCCCGCGCCAGTCCCAGATGCCTGGTCGTTGTCGCTGGTGCTGCTGCCTGCGCTGCACGCACTGAGCACGAGGGACCCCGCCATGGCGCACCCCAGCGCGCCGATCTTGGTTGTCGCCATACCGGTGATGCCTCCGTGTGTGATGCGGGTGTTACGACCCCGGAGCCACGTCCGAAGTGGTGCGTGCTAGGCGCACGGCTGAGCAAGGGTATGCCGACTCGTCGCATACCCACGCATCGGCGGGACCGTGAATCCCCTGATTCACACGGTCCCGCCGACGGCTCCCCCCCTGCTGGACGAACTACTTCACCTCACGGTGAAGCACTCGCCACACTCCGACCGCCATGGGCAACGCGACCCAGATAGCGAACGACACTCCGATCTGTGCCCACTCGGTGTTGGTCGGTGCGACGCCCATGAAGAAGGGCGCCGTCGTCCGATTGATGTCGGTCCAGGCGAAAAAGGTGTCCCAGGCCGGCAGCAAGAAAGAGACTCCACTGAAGGCGGTCGGAAGGGCGAAGAAGGCCACCACCGCAGCCGGCGTGTTGAGCAGCGCCAACCCGAAGGCGGTTCCCTGGAGCACCACGATGAACAAGAGCATGGCCGCTCCCCCGATCGCCCACCAGGTGAGCGTCCAGTCGCCGTCTATGCCCCGGGCCGTGATGGCGATCTGGTGCACGAGTGCCGACAGCGCAACGGCCACCGCAAAGAGCGCGACACCGATGAGCAGCGAGCTGATGATCTTGGCCGCAATGGTGCGGCCACGGCGAGGCTCAAGCGTGAAGGTGGTCATGGCGGTGCGCTGCGACCACTCGGAGGTCGCGGCCATGATGCCGATGATCGGTAGCAGGATCGACAAGGGGGTGGTTGCGCCGCCGAGGTACTCCATCCACGAGGCTTGGCCACCGTTGACGAAGAGCATGATGCCGAAGACCAAGGCGGTGACGGCGGCGATCCCGATCAGGAACCATCGACCGGCCGTGGTGTCGACCTGTTTGCGGGTCTCGACGTGCACGACCCGGCTGAACGGAACGGGCTTGATCGGGTCGCGGCGCCAAGGATCATCGTTGGTCAACAGCGGGGCGGTGTCTCGTTCTTCGGTGATAGTCATGCTGCAGCCTCCACACGGGCGTCGTCGCTGGTCAGGGTCAGGAACATTTCTTCAAGGCCACGGTTGTCGGCCGGTCGCAACTCGATCAGGGGGATCTGATGGGCGGCAGCGACAGCGCCGATTTGGTGCGGCTCGGCGATGGTGCGCAGGCCGCCCTCGGCGGCGTCGCACTCGATGTCAGCCTCACGCAACTCGGTCGCGAGCCGGGTGTCGTCCACGCTCTTGACGAACGTGCCGGACGGTCGGAGTAGGTCTTCAGTGGCACCTTGGGCGACGATCTTGCCGCGCCCGATCACCACGATGTCGTCGGCGATGCGCTCGATCTCGTTCAGCAGGTGCGACGACAACAGCACGGTGCCGCCCTCGTCGCTGAACTGGCCGAGCAGGTCGCGCATCCACCGTATGCCGGCCGGGTCGAGACCGTTCGCGGGCTCGTCGAGGATGAGGACCTCGGGGTCACCGATCAGGGCGGCCGCGATGCCGAGGCGCTGGCGCATACCCAAGGAGTAGTCCTTCACGCGGCGGACCGACTCCTTTTTGGTGAGGCCGACGACGTCGAGCATGTGGTCAACGCGGCTGGAGCCCAAGCCCATCGTGAGCGCCGAGAGGGCAAGCACTTCGCGGCCGGTGCGTCCGGCGTGCTGGGCGGAAGCGTCGAGCAAAACGCCGACGTGGCGGCCGGGGTTGGTGAGCGAGGCGAAGGGTTGGCCCAACACCGTCGCGGTGCCCGCGGTCGGTTTGGTCAGCCCGGCGAGGATGCGCATGGTGGTCGACTTGCCTGCGCCGTTGGGGCCGAGGAAGCCGGTGACCCGGCCCGGCTGGGCCGTGAAGGTCACATCGTCAACGGCGAGGAAGTCTCCGTAGCGCCGGGTCAGGTTCGTGGTGGTGATCATGGGCTTAACTCTGGTCGTGACCGGGTCGCCACACATCCGTCGCAGGTCCTGAACCACCCCCTACTTTCGGCTTGTCTCGCTTGGCCCGAGGCGATCCTTTTGGCGGACGATCTCAGGGTTGAGTCCGGCATACCCTGAGCAAATGTTCTCTGGCATCCCCGCGACTACGAGTTGGGGCGAAACCTGGCGCTTGCTCGTTGCGAGTCTGTTGGGCGGGATCCTTTTCGCGCTGGTCGTCGCCTCTGACGACGCGTTCCTTATTGGGTGGTGGTTTGACCTCGGGGTGGGGCTGACCGCCCTATTCCTGCTGTTATGGCGGCGTCGCTTCCCGCTGACCGTGATCCTGCTGATCGTGCTTGCGTCGTCGGTGTCGGCGACGGGCAACGGCCCCGTGCTGTTGGCGCTGGTCTCGTTGGGCAGCCGCCGCCGGTGGCGCGAGGTGCTGATTGTGCTTCCGGTGTGGATGGTCGCGGGAGGGGTGTTCTACCTTTTTGTGCCGTCGATCGGCCAAGAACTCATCGGGACGCTGGTCACCCAAGCCCTCCTTTTTGCTGCGTGCATCGGGATCGGTGCAGCGATCGGTTCGCAGCGCAGCAACACCCTGGCGTGGCGCGATCGGGCGGTGTTTGCCGAGCAAGAGTCCGCGAGTCGGGTGGCCCGGGCCCAAGCCGACGAGCGGGCACGCATCGCGCGCGAAATGCACGATGTCTTGGCGCACCGGATCTCGCTGATCGCGATGCACGCCGGGGCGTTGGCGTACCGGCCAGATTTGCCGCGCGAGCAGGTGCAGGCCACAGCGGAGTTGCTGCGGGACAACGCCGACCGAGCCGTCGGTGAATTGCGCGACGTGCTGGGGGTATTGCGAGCCCAAGGTGAGGCGGAGCAGCCGCGGGCTCCGCAGCCCGACCTGACGGTGTTGTCTGCGCTGATCGCCGAGGTCAGCGCGTTGGACATCGAGGTGGACCTGCGGATGAACTTGTCCTCTGACCACGACGTGCGTGAGGTGCCGATGGTGACGTCGCGGACGGCATACCGAGTGGTGCAGGAGGCCTTGACCAATGCGCGCAAACACGCCCCCGGTATGCCGATCACCGTCACCCTGAGCGGGTGGCCCCAGCACGGGTTGGATTTTGAGATCCGGAACCCACCGAACGCCTACGGCACGGCCAAGGTCGCGCCGGAATCGTCGGGTATGGGCTTGGTCGGGTTGACTGAGCGCGTCAATCTCAGCGGCGGGAACATGGCCTTCGGGGCCGACCGGCGCGGCGACTTCGTGGTGCACGGCCGCCTGCCATGGGCCGAATAGGGAGGATTTCGTATGCCGATCAGCGTGGCTCTAGTCGATGACGACGCCATGGTGCGGACCGCGCTGAGCCTGATCCTGGGCGGGGATTCGTCGATCACGATCGTCGGTGAGGCCGTCGACGGCAGCGAGGCGGCGGAGTTGGTGAAGCGCACCCGCCCCGATGTGGTGCTGATGGACATCCGTATGCCGAAGATGGACGGGCTGGAGGCCACCGCTGCGGTATTGGCGCTGCCCAACCCGCCGCGCGTCATCGTGCTGACCACCTTCGACACCGACGACATGGTGTTGACTGCGCTGCGCTCTGGGGCGAGCGGGTTCTTGCTCAAAAGCACGCGGCCGGAGCGGTTGGTGGAGGCGATCCACTCGGTGGCCAAGGGCGAGCACATGCTGTCGCCGAGCGTGATTGCTCAACTGATCTCGCGCGTGACTGCTGAGGACTCGGTGGGGGCTTCGAGCTCTCGGACTCAGGCTCTGGAGCGGCTCGCGACCTTGACCGATCGAGAGCGTGAAGTGGCCGTGGCGATCGGTGGCGGTCAGAGCAACGCCGATATCGCCAAGGCTCTCTACATGGGGTTGCCGACGGTGAAGGCGCACGCGTCGCGGGTGTTCACCAAGCTCGATGTCGACAACCGGACCCAAGTTGCGATCCTGGTGCACGACGCGGGGTTACTCGACGCTTAGTCGGGCTGGCTCGCGGCCCGCTTCGACCATCAAGATGGGCTCTTTTATACATTTTGTATTTTGTACAGGTGTCGAGACTGCGTTGTGGCTCGTCGTTCCGCGAGCCCGAAGGCAATCAAATCGGTGCGGACAAGGTCTACGATCCCGAATGTGACCGAACAAAGTGGACTGCCTTCGAGACCGGTGAAGGTGAGCGCTGGAGAGCTACGGAGGCTGACCTCCGGGCACGCCTGGCGCGACGGCAGCGACGTGCGAATCAGCACAACCCGCGACTACCTCATC
>JBBSKS010000062.1:0-12899 GCA_038256095.1 Actinomycetales bacterium
CTAGTGCGAGGTCATCAGGGAGGCCACGTCTGCGGTGGTGCGGGGAGGGAACATCGGGTCGATGCTGCGGCCCATGTGGTGCAGCAGGGCCACGGGCCACGGCGTCGCCAAGCAGGCAGCGGCCAGGGCCGTCGTGTCGCTCAAGACCTTAGCCATCGGCTCTTGGCGTACCTGCCCGCCGGTGACTAGGGCCACCTCATCGGCCCAGCGCCACGCCAGGTCGACGTCGTGGGTGGAGAGCACGACCGTCGTCCCGGCCGCTTCGAGGCGATCGAGAGCCGACAAGAGCAGCGCGTGGCCGCTGGCATCGAGGCCCGCGGTCGGTTCATCGAGGAGCAGCACCCGTGGCCTCATCGCCGTGGCTCCGGCGATGGCGACTCGTTTGCGTTGCCCGTACGACAGGTGGTGCACCGGCCGGTCGGCCAAATCGGTGATGCCGAGCAGCTCTAGCGATTCGTCGACCCGGTCGCGGACCTCGTCGGTGGGCAGTCCCAAGTTCATTGGGCCAAACGACACATCGCGGCGCACGTCGGCCGAAAACAGCTGATCATCCGGGTCCTGCAGCACCAACTGCACCTGCTGCCGGTGCTTAGTGAGCCCCTTGCGGTTCTGAGTTAGGGGTATGCCATCGAGCAGCACCTGCCCCGAAGATGGTTCGTGCGCGCCCGAAAGACAACGCAGCAGCGTGGTCTTCCCGGTGCCGTTCGGCCCCAGGATGGCCAGCCGCGACCCAGCCGTTACCGAGACCTGGACACAGTCGAGCACGTTCGCCAGGCCTGCATACCCCGCGTGCAGCCCATGGGCCGCTAAAACCGCACCCGTCGCCGGTTCATGTCGCTCTTGCCGGTGGCTCATCGCGCCACCACCGAAGCGGCAGTCAGGACAAGCAACATCAGCACAGTCAACAGGACGAATTTGCGGTCGACAGGAACGGGCTCGTGCAGGGTCGCGAGCGAGCCGGCATACCCACGTCCGAGCAGACCTTGTTCTAAGCGCTGCGACCGAACCCACGCCCGCTGCAACACTGCGGCGCCTAGCAGGCCAAACGAGTTGCGGGCTTGGCGCGACCCGGCATACCCCAGCCGCGCGGTCTGGGCCTCGCGGATAGCGGCCACCGAGTCGAGCAGCGAAAACAGCATGCGGTAGACCAGCGCGGCGATGTCGATCAGGGCCTCCGGCACCCGCAGCCGCCGCATGCCGTCCAACAGATCGACCATCGGGGTGGTCAGCGGCAGCAACAACATCGCCGCCATCGCCGCCACGGAGCGAACCCCGACTGCGATGGCCTGATCTACACCAGCCGACTCCAGGTGCACTGGCCCCAGGGAGCCCACTGCATCGAGCGGGTTCGTTCCGATACTGACGGCGATGGCCGGCAGCGAGATCAGCAAGAAGGTCGCGGGCGCCGCGATGGCAACAAAGTATGTCGATCGCGGCACCCGGGCGAATAGCAGCGCACACGCGATGGCAAAGATGAGCACGGCTCCGCTGAAGGCGGGCCCTGGCGAGGTGATCGCCAGGGTCAGCAGACCGAAGCAGAGCAGTGACTTCTCGGCCACCGAACGGGTGCGCCAGGCACCCGACCAGGCGGCGTCGTCAAGCGCTAGGCGGGCCATCTGCCCGCTCAGCGACCTTCGCGTTGGCGGTGCGGTTGCGGCTGCGCTCGCGCAGGGTGCCCAAGGCAAAACCGACGGCTCCGGCGCCAAGGGCGGCCTGCAACGCGAACAGCCCGGACTCAACTTCGCCGGCGGGGGACATGATTGGCTCGTACCAGGGCTCATATCCGGTGTCTTCGATGGCGCTGGTGGCCGCGCCGTCGGTGCCACCGAAGGCTTCGTCCTCGCCCTCAGCAGCTTTTGTGCCGACAACGACGGCCACGATGAAGATGGCGATGATCGCGGCGAGCAAGATCAGGGAGTTGCGGAAGGTCTTAGACATGAGCCTGCGCCCCCTTCTTAGCGTCCTTGCGACCGCCAGTGAAACCCAGACCCTTAAGCTCGGGCCCGGCCCAGGACATCAGCGCACCGATGAGCAGGACCCCGACAAGGCCTTCAACGATCGCCAAAGGCACCTGGGTGATCGCGAAGATCCCCAGGAAGCGGCCCCACGCGCCGATGAAACCGGTTTGCGCGTCGGGGAAGGCCAGAGCCAACTGCGTGGATGTGACGACGTAGGTCATGAGGTTTGCGATGGTAACCCCGAAGAACACGCGGATCGAGAAGTGCGCTTTGGCGAGAATCTTGTAGACCGCATACCCCGCCCACGGGCCGACGATGCCCATGGCGAAGACGTTCGCGCCTAACGTGGTGATGCCCCCGTGGGCGAGAAGCAGTGCTTGGAAGACCAACACAATCAGAGACAGCGCGGCCATGACTGGCGGTTTGAAGATGATGGCCCCGACTCCGGTCCCGGTGGGGTGCGAGGAGGACCCGGTGACGGAGGGGAGTTTGATGGCTGAGAGCACGAAGGTGAACGCACCTGCCGCGCCGAGCAGCAGTTTGGCCTCGGGGTGGTCGCGCAGGGTGCGGCGGACCTCTATGACGCCGTGGATGACGAAGGGAGCGGCAGCGACGGTCCAGGCTGCGGCGTGGAGTGGGGGCAAGAAGCCCTCGGCAATATGCACGGGTGCACCTCACTCGGATTTTCGCGTCCGATTAACAGATGACCATCCGGGCTGAGTGTGCTGACTTCGCGGGCTAACCCGCTCACAGTGGCGCGACCGTCCCGGTTTCACACCGGGTTCCTCGAGCAAGGATGGATGACCGGCGAAGCATACGCCCGCCACAGCGCTGTGCGCTAGGAAAGTTGCTTGCTACCGCCAAGCCGCAGCGCTGACATCGGGGTCCTCCCGGTCGGCGGTTGCTTCGGCGAAGCGCTTCCACTCTTGAGTTGTTACTTCTTCTGGTTCCGCACGATCCGCTGTCGGGTTTTTTGGGTTCCCTAGTGGAACCTCAGCACGGGAGTTGGCCCATCCCGCCTGGTCGCGGGGGCGGTGTGAGTACAGGTGGGAGTCGACGAAGTCGCTGGCAGTGAGTGCTGGGCCGACGATGATGACGGCGGCCTGCTGCAGGTTGTGCGCCTCGACCTGATTGGCGATATCGGTCAACGTCCCGCGCAGGATGACCTCTTGCGGCTGGCTCACCAGGTAACCCACGGCGACGGGGCAGTCCGCGCCATAGTGGGCGGCCAACTCGCCAGCAATGCGTCGCGTATGCCGAATCGCCAGGTGTAACACCAAGGTCGCCCCGGTCGCGGCAAAGTTAGCCAACTCCTCACCGGGCGGCATCTTCGTGGCATCACGCTGCCCCCGCGTCAGCACCACCGACTGCGCGACCTGGGGCACCGTCAACTCTCGGCGCAAGATCGCGGCCGTGGCGGCATACGCCGGGATGCCGGGGGTGATGTCCCACGGGATGCCCGCAGCATCGAGGCGACGAGCCTGCTCAGCCACCGCCGAGAACACCGACGGATCACCGGAGCACAACCGGGCTACCTCCTGGCCGGCGCGGCTGGCGGTGACAAGGTGCTCAGTGATCTGGTCGAGGTCGAGGTTCTGCGTATCGATCTTCGCGGCGCCCTCGGGGCAGTGGCTGAGCACGACTGCGTCGAGGTAGGTGCCCGCATACAAACAGGTCCGGGAGGCCCCGAGCAGCGCGACGGCCCGCAGCGTCAGCAGATCAGCAGCGCCAGGACCGGCCCCAATGAAGTGGACGGTGCCAAGATCGGGCTGGGTCATGGCTTGCTTACACTCCACTGGACGATGGCTCTGGCCGGTTTCCAACTTAGGAACCGGCCCAACGGTTCGGCGTGCTCGATGCTCAACCGGGTCAGCGACCCGCCATGGACCCCGGCAGCCGCCACCATCGCGGCCTCCGACTCCAACGTCACGGCGTGAGTCACTAGACGGCCGCCGGGCACGAGCGTTGCCAAGGCCAACTCGATGACCTCTGCATCCAAGCCACCGCCGATGAAGATCGCCGCCGGTTGAGGGAGGTGCGGGCTCCCGCGCAGCATCGAGGCGACGTCGTCGTGCACGACTCGGACTTCGCTGGGCACCCCCAGCCGAGCGGTGTTGGCAGAAATGCTCGCGGCGCGTTCCTCGTTGCGCTCAACTGCGATGGCTTTGGCGCCGGGCGCAGCCAAGCACCACTCGATAGCCACCGCCCCGGACCCTGCGCCTAGATCCCACAGCACCCCGCCAGGGTGGGGCCGCAAACGAGCCAACGCACTAGCCCGGATGTCCGACTTGCTGATTTGCCCGTCATGCTCAAAGACGTCGTCATGTCGGCCAGGCGCTGGCCCGACGGCCGGACGCGTGATCGCCGATGCCGCGACCTCGATGCAGAGCAGCACCAAATCAGGCGATGGGTCACTGCCCCAGTCGGCCGCTCGTGCGTCCCACCGCTGTTCCTTCGCGCCCCCGAGGTGCGACCACGCCGTCATCGACGAGTCACCGCAGCCTTCTTCGGTCAGCACGGCGGCGATCTGACGGGGATCAGAGCCCCCGGAGCACAGGATGATCAGCTTGAGGCCGGGGGAGAAGTGGCGACGGATGCGCTCCATCGAGCGACCGACCAGGGTCACGACTTCGGTGTCTTCGGCAGACCACCCCATCCGTGCCCGCGCCAGGGTTTCACTCGACAAAGCGGGAGTCACCCGCACCTGATTGGCCCCGAGAAGCTCGATCAGCGTGGTGGCTACCCCTGAGCGCAACGGGTCGCCGCTCGCCAACGCCACCACATTCGTATCGGCTACATCACTGAGGAACCCGCCCAGTTGAGTCCTCAACGGGGACGGCCAGGCGCGACGATCCTGACCGGCGACCTCAGGAATCAGGGCCAGGTGACGCGAACCACCCACCAACAATTGCGCACCCAAGATGCGCGAACGGCATACCGGTGACAACCCATCCCACCCCTCGTCTCCGACCCCGACGACCTCAATCATTGCGCCAGATTAGAGCCCGTCGAGCCCTCCGCCGAATCGCCCCCACCCACGGTGGGGGTGTGCGACGATATCTGCCGACGCAGAACGAGGAATTCGGTGCAAATCCGGAGCGGTCCCGCCACTGTGATGGGCAGCATTTAGGCCCCAGCCAGGACGTCGTCCTGCGTCATCACCGCCCGGAACCCCGGGCGGACCCGGACACGGTGAGCGTGGTCACTCGCCAGGAGGACCTCGATGTCGCAGTTCCCGTTCACCGCCATCGTCGGCGCCGACGACATGGCACTCTCGCTCATCCTCACCTCGATCTCACCCGAGGTCGGCGGCGTGCTGGTGCGCGGCGAAAAGGGCACCGCGAAATCCACCATGGTCCGCGCGCTCGCCGACGTGCTGCCCGGCCAAGACGTCATCACTCACTGCCGGTTCGGCTGCGAGCCCACTCAACCGGCCGTAGATTGCCCCGACGGCCCCCACACTGAAGACGCTGAGGCTCACCGCCGCGCTGCCCGAGTCGTCGAACTGCCCGTCGGTGCCACCGAAGATCGCGTCATTGGTTCGCTCGACCTCGGCCAAGCCCTTGGCGCGGGTCAGGCCCGGTTCGAGCCCGGACTGCTGGCCAAAGCCCACCGCGGCATCTTGTATGTCGACGAGGTCAACCTCCTGCACGATCACCTGGTTGACGTGCTGCTCGACGCCGCCGCGATGGGCCGCAACAACCTGGAGCGCGACGGCCTCTCGATCGCTCACCCCGCCCGCATTGTGTTGATCGGCTCGATGAACCCCGAAGAAGGCGAGCTGCGACCGCAACTGCTCGACCGCTTCGGCCTCACCGTCGAATTGGCCGCCAGCCGCGACCCAAAACTGCGGGCCGACATCGTGCGCCGCCGCCTGGCCTACGACGCCGACCCCACCGCATTCACGCATGAGTATGCCGACGCGCAAGCCGATCTGACCGCGCGGATGATCGCAGCGCAAGACTCCCTGCCGACGGTCAAACTGTCCGACTGGGCGCTCGATAAAATTGCTGTGGTCTGTGCTGGTTTCGAAGTCGACGGTATGCGCGCCGATCTCGTGACCGCTCGCGCTGCGATGGCCCACGCAGCCTGGGCGGGCCGGACCCAGGTCAGCCGCGAAGACATCCGCGTGGCCGCTCGATTGGCGCTGCCGCACCGCCGCCGCCGCAACCCCTTCGATGCCCCTGGCTTGGACGAGGACCTGCTCGACCAGCTGCTCGGCGACGACGAGCCGCCACCCGAGGACCCAGACGAGCCCGACGAGGACGGCGGGGATGGAGATGGCGAGTCTGAAGGGGATGGCTCCGAGGAGCAGGCTCCTGACGACGGACAGGGCGACGGTGAGCAGCCGAACGACCAGCAGGGTGAAGACTCGCCGCAGTCTTCCGACGACGCCAACCCGCCTCAGGGAGACCCACAGAGTCAGGACGCTGACCACCGCAACCCCGACGACTCGGCCGATCACCCGGAGCAATCCGAAGCTGACGAGCAAGCCGCTGACGAGGCCCCGCCGGTCGTGCCCATCGGCATCGCCAACACAGGCGAGCCCTACCGGATCAAGCCCTTCACCGTCCGCGGCGTCGGTGCAGGTGAAGCCGGGCGTCGCAGCCGGGCGATGACCACTCGTGGACGCATCGTCGGCTCTACCGCTTCCGAAGCGGGGAGGGTGCACGTGCTGGCCACAATCAACGCCGCCGCGACGCGGATCGCGCGCACGGGCGACACGACATACAAGCTGGGTCGCAGTGACCTGCGCCGGGCCATCACCCAAGGTCGCGAGTCCAACTTGGTGCTGTTCGTCGTCGACGCCTCCGGCTCGATGGCCGCGCAAAAGCGGATGGTTGAGGTCAAAACCGCGGTGCTGTCGATGCTGGTCGACGCCTATCAGCGCCGAGACCGGGTTGGCGTCATCACGTTCCGAGGGTCCGACGCTCAGGTCGCGTTGCCGCCCACGTCTTCTGTCGATGCCGCCGCCCGATGCCTGAGCGAGCTGGGTCACGGAGGCCGCACCCCGCTGGCCGAAGGTCTACTGACCGCAGCCCGTGTGCTGAACGCCGAGCGCATCAGAGACCCACGCCGAAGGGCTCTGCTGGTCTTGGTCACCGACGGCCGAGCCACCTCCGGCAAAGATGCGCTGGCCAGGGCGCGCGACATTGCTGACCAGTGGGCCTCCACCGGAGTCCAGGCGGTCGTGGTCGATTGTGAAGCGGGGAAGTTCCGCATGCGGCTCGCCAGCGACTTGGCGAAGCGAATGGGCGCCGAGCACGTCGCCCTCGGTGAAGTCGGCGCGAGCGCGCTCCTCGATGTTGTGCAGACACGAAGGGTTGCCTGATGGTTCAAGGAGTCCCCACCAACGTGGCCGACGACGGGCTGACCACGCGCCAGCGCCGCAACCGGCCCCTGGTCATGCTGCATTCCGGTGACGGCAAGGGAAAGTCGACGGCGGCCTTCGGGCTTGCGTTGCGCGGCTGGAACCAGGGCTGGTCGATCGGGGTCTTCCAGTTTGTGAAGTCCGCCAAATGGCGCATCGGCGAGCAGACTGCGCTGGAAACGCTGAACGACCTGCACACGCAGACCGGCCAGGGCGGCCCGATCGAATGGAACAAGATGGGCTCCGGCTGGTCTTGGTCACGCAAAGAGGGCAGCGCCGACGAGCACGAGCAGGCCGCCGCTGAGGGCTGGCAAGAGATTAAACGCCGCCTCGCTGAAGAACGCCACACGTTGTACGTGCTGGACGAGTTCACCTACCCGATGAAGTGGGGCTGGGTCGACGTCGACGATGTCGTGGCCACGTTGCAGGCCCGCACCGGCCAGCAACACGTGGTCATCACCGGCCGCAACCCCGACCCGCGCCTGGTCGATATCGCCAACCTGCACACCCAAATGACCGAGATCAAGCACCCCTTCAACGAGGGCCAAAAGGGCCAACGGGGTATCGAGTGGTGACGTCGTCCGGTGAGACCGCGAAGCACCTGCCTCGCATCCTGATCGCAGCGCCGGCCTCGGGCCAAGGCAAGACCACCGTCGCGGTCGGGATGATGGCTGCGCTGACGCGCCGGGGGTATGCCGTGGCACCGGCCAAATCGGGCCCGGACTACATCGACCCCGGCTATCACGCGCTGGCCACCGGCCGCCCAGGGCGGAACCTCGACCCCTGGATGGTCGACGAAGCCGACGTGGTGCCGCTCTTTGCGCACGGATTTAATACCCCCGAGCCTGCCGACGTAGCGATCATCGAAGGCGCAATGGGGCTGTTTGACGGCCGGCTGGGAACCGACGGTTTTGCCTCCAGTGCTCACCTGGCCCGGCTGACCCAAACTCCCATCGTCATCGTGGTCGACATCTCCTCGGCGTCGCGCACCATCGCCGCGACCATCCACGGCCTGCGCACCTTCGACCCCCGCATCACCGTTGCTGGGGTCGTGCTGAACCAGTCCGGCAGCGCCCGCCACGCCGGCGAAGTGCGCCGCACCGTCGAAGCGACCGGCATGACCGTGCTCGGGGTCCTGCCTCGGGACGCTGGCATCAGCGCTCCCTCGAGACACCTCGGTCTGGTGCCCGCCGCCGAACGCCCGGATGCCGCCGCGACCCTCGAACGGTTGGCGGAGCAGGTCGAGCAGTTTATCGATCTTGATGCCGTCTTGGCCTTGGCTCGCTCCGCTCCCGACCTGGACGTCACGGCGTGGCAGCCAGGTGTCGCTCTTGGTGCCGGCGCGGTTGCTGAGGGCTCCAAGCCGGTTGTCGCGATTGCCGGGGGACGGGCCTTCACCTTCCGGTATGCCGAAACCGAAGAGCTCCTTCGCGCCGCCGGGTGCGAGGTGGTCACCTTCGATCCCGCCACCGACGCTGGCCTGCCGGCTGGAACTGCCGGTCTCTATCTGGGCGGGGGATTTCCCGAGGTCCACGCCGCCGCACTGAGCGGCAACGAGTCCCTGCGCCGCGACATCCGCGAGGCCATCAACTCAGGACTCCCAACTGTCGCTGAGTGTGCCGGACTGCTCTACCTCTGCGACGTCGTCGAGGGCCAGCCGATGGTGGGGGCTGTCAATGCCAACGCCGACATGCACCCCCGGCTGACGCTCGGCTACCGCGAAGCCCACCTCGCCGTCGACTCGCTGCTGGGCCCGGCAGGCACCGCCGTGCGCGGCCACGAATTCCACCGCACCCGCACCGACCCTGCCGCCTCCGCCTCCCCGGCCTGGCAGATGCTCGAAGCCTCAGGGGAGACGCGACCCGACGGCTTTGCCCTCGACCCAGCGGGCACCGGGACGCCGACCCTGCACGCGGCATACCTGCACGTGCACTGGGCCGGGAACCCGCACCTGACCGGGAACTTTGCCGCGGCCGCTCGGGCCTTCCACCCCGGCCAGCGGGTGTTTGCCGCGCAGGCGACGCCGCGACTGAGCGAGGCCCGCGTCACAACCCGGGGGGCGACCACGCCCGCGATCACAACGCCGGCTGTCGGCATAGACCTCGATCACCACGGCGACCGCGAAGTCGGCCCCGGGCTCGTCGACTTTGCCGTCAACGTCCGACTCCCGAATCCGCCGCAGTGGCTGACCGACGTGATCACAGACAACATCGGCGACCTCGGTGCCTACCCCGACCCGACCGCGGCCCGCGCAGCGATCGCTGCCCGGCACGGCGTCAGCCCCGACATGGTGTTGCCGACCAGCGGCGGCGCCGAGGCGTTCACCCTGATCGCTCAGGCCATCAACGGCCGCCACCCGCTCGTGGTGCATCCCCAATTCACCGAGCCCGAAGCCGCCCTGCGCCGGATGGGCCGCCTGCCCGAGCGCCACCTGCTACCTGCCGACCGCGACTTCGCTCTCGATTCCACCACGGTCCCCGCCGCCGCTGATCTAGTGATGGTTGGCAACCCGACGAACCCCACCGGAGTGCTGCACTCCCGCGAAACGCTGACGGCGCTGCGCCGACCCGGTCGCACCCTGGTCGTTGACGAAGCCTTCATCGATGGCGTGCCGGGGGAGCCCGAATCGATGATCGACGTCGAGATGGAGGGCCTGTTGGTCGTCCGCTCGCTGACCAAAACATGGGGTTTGGCCGGGCTGCGCGCTGGGTATGTCGTCGCAGACCCTTCCCTGATCGCCCAGCTCGAAGCGTTCCAGTCGCCATGGTCGGTGTCGTCCTTGGCTGCCGCCGTGATGGTGGCCACCGCAACGCCCGAGGCTGTTGACGAGTCTGACCAGGGAGCGGCTCAACTCGCACTCTGGCGCGAACACCTCGCGGCCGGTCTTCGGCGTCTCGGGTTTGCGCCGGTCGTGGGGGCAGCGCCGTTCGTGTTGGTGCAGCTCGGGGAAGGTATGCACGAGGCGTTGCGCGAAGCCGGGTTTGCCGTCCGCCGGTGTGACACCTTCCCGGGGTTGGACCAGACGTGGGTGCGCATCGCGGCCCGCACCAGTGACGCTGTCGATTCTTTGCTAAAACAGATTGAGCAGGTCACGTCCTTGGAGCACAGCGCATGAGCCTTGTTTTGCCGGTGCACGCCGCGCACGTCCTGATCACCCACGGCGGCCCTTCGGTCAGCGAGACCGTGCACTCACTGCTCGATCAAGGCGCTACCGTCACCCTTGCCGACTCCGGCTCGACCGCCACCGGCGCCACCAGTGAGGATACTGCGTCGCTGAGGAGCGACCCCAGGGTGGCCGATCTGCTTTCGCGCGGCTTGGTGGCGATCGAGGCTGACCCTGATGTGTCGGCATACGACGTGGTGATGCGCGACCCGAGCGGGTCGCACGCAGCGCACGAGCCAGGCGCAGCGAAGACTGGCGGTCACGTGGTCCTGCTAGGTGGGGGCCTCGGAGCACCAGGCCTGATGACCATCGACGGACTCGAGGCGATCCGCGCGGCTGACGTGCTGGTCTGTGACCGCCTTGCGCCCTTGGGCCTGCTGACGCAGGCGCGGCCCGACGCCGAGATCATCCACGTCGGCAAAATCCCGCGCGGCGACTTCACCCCGCAGGAACACATCAACGCGATGCTGGTCGAGCACGGCCTGGCCGGCCGGTACGTCGTGCGCCTCAAAGGTGGGGACTCGTTTGTCTTTGGTCGCGGCGGCGAAGAATGGAATGCGTGCGTCGAGGCTGGTCTGCCGGTCACGGTCATCCCGGGCGTGACCTCCTCCATCGCGGCTCCCGCGCTCGCGGGCGTGCCCGTCACGCACCGCAACCTCAGCCAGGGGTATGTCGTGGTTTCAGGTCACGTCACACCGAGCGACCCTCGCTGCGAGGTCAACTGGGCCGGCCTCGCAAAGATCAACCTGACCATCGTCATCTTGATGGGTGTCTCAGCGCTCGACGAGATCAGCGCGACGTTGCAGGAGCACGGAATGGACCCGCATACCCCCGCAATGTCCGTGGCTGATGCCGGTATGCCGAGTCAGCGCAGCGCGACCGGCACCCTCGAATCCATCGTGGCCATCGCCGCCGAAGCGGGGATCAGCGCCCCCGCTGTCACTGTCATCGGCCCCGTGGTCGACGCCCTCATTCAGCAGCACTAGCGCTAACCGGATGAGTTTCGCTGGGTTGCCGCCGACGACGCCAACCTCGGGCACGTCATCCACGACCACCGCGCCCGAGGCAACGATCGCCCCGTGGCCGATCCGAACTCCCGGCATCACCATGGCCTGGTAGCCGAGCCACACGTCGTTCCCCACCACCGTGTCGCCGCGACGAGGTAAGTCCGCAAGCAGGTTCATGTGGTCGGCCCACGAGCCGCCCATAATCGGAAAGGGGAAGGTCGAGGGGCCGTCGACCCGATGATTGGCGCCGTTCATGATGAACCGGACGCCCTCGCCGAGCGCGCAGAACGTCCCGATCACGCACTTGTCCGGCCTTTGGTGGTACAGCACATTCCGGGTCTCAAAGGCGGTCGGATCGTGAGCGTCGTCGGAGTACGAAAACTCGCCCACCCCAATCAAAGGCGACGTGACGAGAGGCTTGCGCAGTACCACCCGCGGTTGCCCGGGGATCGGATGCAGCACGGTCGGATCAGCAGGAATCAGCGACATTCCTCCAACCTCCCACGCGACAAAACCCATCCGCTGGGCACGGACCGGTGGGTTACCCATCGAGGTTGTAGGGTCGCGGCGTGACGGGGGCAGCGATCGGTAACGATGTCGTGAGCCCCATCTCGGCTGGGGTGGTGACCGGGCTCGTAGGTTTCACCAGTTCGTTCGTCGTCGTACTCGCTGGGCTCACGGCAGTCGGCGCGACCCCGGATCAAGCCTCCAGCGGGTTGCTCGCGGTCAGCATCACCATGGGGCTGTCCAGCATCTTCTTGTCTTCGTGGACACGTATGCCGATCACGGTCGCTTGGTCGACGCCCGGCGCAGCACTGTTGGCCTCCACCGGGTTGGTCGAGGGGGGTTGGCCCGCCGCGGTGGGTGCGTTCTTCGTGGCCGGCGTCTTGATCGTCCTGACCGGGTTGGTGCCTGCATTGGGGGCCCTGATCGCGCGGATACCCGCGTCGGTGGCTCAAGCCATGCTCGCCGGGGTGTTGCTGCAACTGTGCTTAGGGCCGGTCACGGGGCTTGCGGTGAATCCGCGTGAGGTTGCGCCGGTCGTTGCGGTGTGGCTGCTTGCGATGCGCTTCGTCCCGCGCTGGTCCTCTCCTTTGGCGTTTGTGGCTGCCGCCATCGTGATCGGTATCCACGTCGCCGCCTCGGGTGAGGGCCTCGACCCCGGCGCCCTGGTGCCCCGACTCGAGCTCACCGCCCCGGAATTCACTCTGGCAGGCGTCGTCGGGATCGCCGTTCCGCTCTACCTGGTGACCATGGCCTCGCAGAACGTGCCCGGGGTCGCGGTCATGAAGGGACTCGGTTACACCGTGCCGTGGCGTCGATCCATGGTGGTCACCGGCGCAGGCACTCTGGTGGGGGCGAGCGCGGGCGGCTACGCGATCAACTTGGCCGCCATCACC
>JBBSKS010000063.1:0-12820 GCA_038256095.1 Actinomycetales bacterium
ATTCTCGACGTCACCCCCGAGATGCTGGGCACGATGATTGACGTCAACATCAAAGGCGTCTTCTACACCTACCAAGCCGCAGCGAAGCAGTTCATCGAACAGGGCACTCCCGGCAAAATAATCGGCGCGGCATCGATCGTCACCTTCCGGCCATTTCCCGTTCTCGCTTCCTATTCCATGACGAAATGGGCGGTCCGTGGTCTAACTCAAGCGGCCGCGATGGAACTCGCTAAGCACAAGATCACGGTGAACGCTTACGACCCAGGCATTGTCGGAACCAACATGTGGGACCTGATCGATGAGAAGTTGACCGAACGTGACGGCAAGCCACACGGTCAGGCGCTTCAAGAAGGCGTCGATGGCATCCTCTTGGGCAGAGTCTCTGTTCCCGAGGACGTCGCGTCGTTGGTGTTGTACCTCGCCGGTCCGGACTCGGACTACATGACAGGCCACACTATCCTCATCGACGGGGGCATCAACTTCACGTAAACGTTTGCCTCCGATGCCCATCGGCTGCGCACGTTCGTGCCTGTTGACTCCCTCTGACTCTGCGCCTACCGTGATGACTGCTGTCGGCGCAGAGTCGGCGGTGGTTTGTTTCAGCGAAGTCCGGTGAAATCCCGGCACTGTCCCGCAACGGTAGAACGCGCTTTGTCCAGCACGTGAGTCCGGTCGCCTGATTCAGATCAACGATGTGCGTTCTCGACGGAGGAGCGCTCTCGCCACCAGGTTGGGACACGCAGATGTCTGGCCACTCCGTCGCCGATGGAGGAACCATGACCACCCAGCCGCTGCGCACGTGGGACCGAGATTCCACTACCCTTCACCCGGCTCAGGCCGACTTCCTTGTCGCCCGCTTGAGCGAAGAACTCGACGCGGCCCTGCTACGACCCTTTGACGAGCGTGGGCTGCGAGTGTTGGCAGATCTGCGCGCCACGATCACGTCTAACCAGGAGGCAGACCGGATGTCGATCGACGTGCTGACCGTGGCGTATGCGGGCCACCCGGAGTTTCGCACCGACTGGAATCAGCAGCGCTGCGGATGAGCCGAAAGTCCGACCGCCGATCTGGACTGCCGGACGTCAGCATCATGGTTTGCCATGACTGCTGCTGCGGCACCAGCCGCAAGCATCCCCATGTTGACCACAAAGCGCAGCGCCAGCAACTGCTTGACTTGGAATCCGACTCGGTGCGGGTGCAGGTCGTGGACTGCCTTGACCTGTGTCAACAAAGCAACGTGGTGCTGGTCCGCGACCATTCGCTACCGCGACGCGAGCGCGACACGTGGCTGGCCAGGATGCATCGATCCGCTGAGATAGCGGCAATCGAGGAGTGGGTGAATGAGCCAGCCTGCGGCATGCCGATCGAGCTCCTTCGCCACGTGTTCAAGCCCGACCGGAAGCATCAAGCTCCTTGATGCTGCCGACACGGTCGTCACCTTGCTTCCGGAGTTAGGGCATGCGTTTATAGCGCTCTAGCGCACTTTCTGCGTGTCATAACTCTTGAGGCCAGTTATTCGTATGCCGACAGTGGCTGACCCACAATCCGGGCACCACCTCCTCGTCCGAGATCCGGCGAAACCCGCGCCCCTCGTAGAGGGCTATGGCTGGTGCATTGAGTGAGCCCGTCGACACCACGACGGTCAATATCGATTTCTTCAGCGTTATGGGTCCAGTTAATGGCTCCCGCGAGCGCGGCGTCCTCGATGAAAGCGGCGCGCCAAAACAACCGGGCGTCGCAGAGATCTCGATCCTGTTAGAACGCTCGCGAGCCAGTCCAGGACCGGCACCGGGCCCGAAGGGCCAGCCCAACGCAATGGCTGAGGTGGCCCTTCGATCCGGGCGTTAGAGGTAACTGACGCCGGTCAGGTCTTGCGAGACGTCCCAGAATGTCGCCGCTGTTGCTGCGTCATACGAGGCGTCGTTGCTGGCCACGACCACGGGTGCGCCGCGGGACTGACCGAAGTTGCTGGGCCCGAAGAACTGACCGCCCCACGCGTTGGGGTCGGTCGCAGCCCGCAAGGTAGGCATCGCGCCCGCGTCCGGCGCCTGCGTGATCAACTCGAAAATTGGCATCACGAGCGGCCTCAGGCGCTCCTTGATGAGGTGCTCACCGAGCCCTGTCGACGACACACCCGGGTGCGCCGCGATCGACACAGCGTCCACGTCGTGGGTCGCGAAGCGCCGCTGCAACTCATAGGCAAACAACAGGTTCGCGAGCTTGGAGTTGCCGTAGGCCTTGGTGGTCGAATACTTCGCCGCGACCTCGTGCACCGAGCCCGCGTTATCGACCGTGATCTTGCCGCCGGTGTGCGCGAGGCTACTGACACTCACCACGCGGGCACCCGGGGTCTTGCGGATGAGCTCCATCAGCTGCCCGGTCAGCGCGAAGTGGCCGAAATGATTCGTGCCGATCTGCAACTCAAAGCCGTCGGTGGTAGTGCCCTGGGGCACCATCATGATCCCGGCGTTGTTGATCAACAGATCCAGCTGGGTATGCCGAACGTTCACTTGGTGAGCGAACTCCGTGACCGACGACAGGTCAGCCAGATCCAGGCGCAGGACCTCGGCCGAGCCGCGCTGAGCACCGAGCGAATCAACAGCCCCCTGGCCCCGCTCGACATTGCGGCTACTGACCACCACATGGGCCCCGTGAGCCATCAGTTGGTGCACGGTGCTCAGACCCAGTCCGGCGTTGCCACCGGTCACCACGGCCACCTTGCCGGTGAGGTCGGGCATGTCCGACACGCTCCAGGCCGCGGCCATCAGGAGGCTTGCTCCATCGTCGGGTAGTCGGTGTAGCCCTCAGCGCCGCCGCCGTAGAACGTGTCGCCGTTCGGCTCGTTGAGGTCATGACCACCCTCCCAGCGTGCGGCCAGGTCAGGGTTGGCTAGGAACGGACGGCCGACGACCACGGCGTCAGCGAGGTCGTTGCCGAGCACCTTCTCCACTCCGTCGAGGCTGGTGACGTCGCTGAAGCCATCGTTGAGCAGCACGGGTCCGCCGAAGCGCTCACCCAGGCTGGCCGCGATGTCAGTGCCGTTAGCCGCGAGAATGCTTAAGTAGGCGAGCTTCAGCGGCGCGATCCCATTGACGAGGGCCGCGTAGGTCGACGCCACGTCGGCGGTGTCGTCTTCGACGATCCCGTTGAACTGGTGCGCCGGGGAGATGCGCACACCGACCCGGTCGGCGCCGATGGCCTCGGCCACTGCAGTGACGACCTCGACCACGAACCGCGCCCGGTTTTGCGGCGATCCGCCGTATTCGTCGTCGCGCTGGTTGCTGGCCGGGTCCAAGAACTGGTGGAGCAGGTAGCCGTTGGCGGAGTGAACTTCCACGCCGTCCAAACCCGCTGCGATGGCATTGCGCGCGGCGGTCACAAACTCGTCCACGACGCCCGGCAGGTCATTCGCGCCTAGAGCTCGGGGGGTGACGTGCGGCTTGGGACCTTCGGCGGTGACCATGTCACCGGGCGCGGTGATCGCGCTGGGCGCAACGGTCTCGAGGCCGCCCTTGTTGTCGGAGTGGGCGATACGGCCCGCGTGCATGAGCTGCGCGACGACGTACCCCCCCTTGGCGTGCACGGCGTCGGCGACGAGTTTCCAGCCAGCGATCTGCTCATCGGTGTAGAGGCCAGGCACGTTGAGGTAGCCCTGGCCGACCGCGCTGGGGGCAGTGCCTTCGGTGATGATAAGGCCGGCGCTCGCGCGCTGACCGTAGTACGTAGCGTTGAGCTCGGTGGGCGCGTTGCCGGCACCGGCCCGATTGCGGGTCAACGGCGCCATGACAAAGCGCTGCGGGAGATCCCACTTGCCGATACGGACTGATTCAAATGCGCGTGCCACGTTGAGGGGCCTTCCACGAGGGGTTGGTGCGAACTTCCGTCACAACGCCTAAGAGGAGGCGACGATTCCACTGCTGTCGCCATGTGGGGCCAGGTGCGCGTATCCGTAAGCCAGGCTGGTCGCGACGCTGAGCCAGACGGCATACGGAATCAGGAGTATGCCGACCCACAGCTGGGCATCAAAGGCCACCACTACTAGAGCCCAGGTCAACACCGCGGCGACGGTCAGCGAGACCGCCGCGAGCCAGAGCCGGTGGGGCACGTAGAAAAGGTAGGCCCACGTCAACGCAAAGACCACCGAGACGGCCAGGATGAGGCCAAACGTGACAGCGGCCGAGGCGCTTTGGTAGGCCAGGACGCAACTAGCGATGGCGAGTGCGACGAAGTTCAGCGGCCAGATGATGCCGAACACGATGTCAGGCGGTTGCCACGGCGGTTTGGGGAGCCCGGCATACCAACCGGGGTTGCGCATGGTCCATCGCACAGAGCCGTACCCATAGGCGACGATGACCGCAAGCAGGGCGGCGGGAAGGGCGAGACGATCCATCAGATGAGTGTGACAGCAAGCCCCACCACGGCCTCGAGTGAAATATCCGGGAATCTATTCTTGAGTTGATACATCGCTAGTTTCGGCAATCGCTTCTGAGCTGGCGTCGGCAGCGGGCGAATACAGCCGCGTGAGGTCGTCGGTCATCGCGAGGAAATCGGCCCATCCCTTCGGCATGGATGTGCTGAACGACTGCACCGCGGCCACCGCGGCGGCTTCCCATTCCTCGTCCTTGGCCGAGGGGGCGCCCTGCTGGGCATCGCTCACGTCAACCTCGTCCGTGGAAAGGCATACCTGTCGCCATCATTGTCATGGACGGGACCGACACATCCAAGGGTAAATCCGCGATCGAGGCCACCATTGCCCCGACATGCGCCACGTCAAAGGTCGGCTCGGGTCTGCGCGTCCCATCCGCCTGCAAAGCGTCACTCACCATCTCGGTGAGCTCGGTCGCGGTGTTGCCGATGTCGATCTGCCCCACCACCACCCCGAGCGCTCGACCGTCGAGGGCCATCGACTTCGTCAACCCGGTGATCGCGTGCTTGGTCGCGGTGTATGCCGCCGCACCAGGACGCGGGACCTGTGCCGAGATCGACCCGTTGTTGATGATCCGACCACCCTGCGGGTTTTGGTCGCGCATGATCGCGAACGCCCGCTGAGCACACAGAAAAGCGCCGGTCAGGTTGACGTCGACCGCCGCCCGCCATGCGTCGACCCCAACAGAGTCCGGTGAGCCCGTCGGGCCGAAGATCCCAGCGTTGTTAAACAACACGTCGACCCGACCCCATGTCGCCACCACCGCATCGAACGCAGCCGCCACTTGAGCTTCATCGACAACGTCGGTCGGCACTACCAACGACGAGCCGCCCGCCCCAGCCGCGCCCAACTCGGCAGCGCTTCCCTCAGAGGATGTGGTCTCCAGGCTCGAGGCGGTGCGGCCAAGCAGAGCGACGGCATACCCCCGGGCCATCAGGGCGTGGGCAACCGCCCGGCCAATGCCGCTGCCTGCACCGGTCACGACAGCAACCCGGGGTTTAGTCATGCCAAAGCCAACCACTTAGACCGGTCGGGTGAGCAACTCGCCATGCGGCTCACCGTCGACGTCGACCTGCTGGCCGCGCACCCACGTCCCGTGCACGACACCGCGCAGTTCCTTGCCCTCGTATGCCGTGATCCGGTTTTTGTGCAGCAAGGTCGCCGCATCCACGATGAAGGTTTCGTCGGGGGCAAAGGCAATCAGGTCAGCATCAGCACCGACAACTATCGAGCCTTTGGCCGCAAGGCCCACGTGGGCAGCGGTGGCCGCGGACATCCAATGCGACACCTGGCCGAGGCTAAAACCGTGCTCGCGAGCGCCGGTCCAAATCGCCGCAAGACTCAACTGCACCGAGGCCACGCCGCCCCAGGCCACGCCGAAGTCGCCGGTGTCGAGGTGCTTGAGGTCGATCGTGGAGGGCGAGTGGTCGGAGACGATCATGTCGATGGTGCCGTCGGCCAGGCCAGCCCAGAGCTCGTCCTGATTGACGCCTTCGCGGATCGGCGGGCAGCACTTGAACTGGGTGGCCCCATCGGGGATGTCCTCGGCGCGCAGGGTCAGGTAGTGCGGGCAGGTCTCGGCGGTGATGGATACGCCGTCGTCCTTGGCGGCCCGGATCTGCGGGAGCGCTTCGGCACTGGAGACGTGCAGGATGTGCACCCGGCAGCCGGTCTGCTGGGCTCCGTCGATGACCTGGGCAATCGCTTTGTTTTCAGCGTCCCGCGGACGAGAGGCCAAAAAGTCGGTGTAGTGCGCGCTCGGGAACTGTGACTGCGGGGCGGACTCGATCACGTGCGCATCCTCGGCGTGCACGATCAGCAACCCGCCGAACGACGCGATCTCACGCATCGCGGCGAGCAACTCCTCGGCACTGACTGCCGGGAACTCATCGACCCCCGAGTGCAGTGTGAAGCATTTGAAGCCGAAGACCCCGGCCTCGTGCAGCGGCGCGAGTTGGTCCACGTTGCCGGGCACCGCACCGCCCCAGAAGCCGATGTCGATCCACGCCTGCGAGGCGGCGGTTTCGCGCTTGATCGCGAGCGCCTCGGTGGTGGTAGTCGGCGGAATGCTGTTGAGCGGCATGTCAATGAGCGTGGTCACCCCGCCCGCGGCCCCGGCACGAGTGGCGCTGGTGAAGCCCTCCCACTCCGTGCGACCCGGGTCGTTCACGTGCACGTGAGCATCGACCACTCCGGGCATGAGGACGACATCATCGCCCAACTCAATGACACGATCGCCCGCACCCGCGTCATCCGTTACGGCTGCGTCATACGGATGGAGGGAGCTGATCTTTCCGTCGCGCACGGCGATCGACATTGCCGCCTCACCGCGATCGGTCAGGACGCGTCGGGCTTTGAACACCACGTTGTGCTCAGTCATGGATCTTCTCCTGTCGGTGGCCGGTGCCATACTGCGGTAGACCCGATGGACATGGTAGTGGTTTCCTGTATGTGGAAACAAATATCCACCCAGCGGATAGATCACCACCTCTTCACCCAGCACAGGAGCTGACATGGCATCGCAAACCCCCGACTCACCGTCACCCTGGTATTACGCACCGCACGGGGGCCATCCTGCGCAGACTGAGCTGACCACCAACCGGGCCGTCTTCACCGAGTCGTATGCCGTGTTGCCGCGCGGCACTATGCGCGACATCGTCATCAGTTACCTCCCCACCTGGGTCAACACCCGCCTATGGGTCATCGCGCGTCCGCTGTCCGGCTTCGCTGAGACCTTCTCGCACTACATCGTTGAGGTCTCGCCCGAGGGCGGCAGCGACACCCCCGAGGTAGACCCCGGCGCTGAGCACGTGCTATTCCTCGCCGAAGGCACCCTCGAGCTCACCCTCGACGACGCGTTGCACACCCTGACCCCCGGCGGTTACGTTTTCCTCCCGCCCGCCTCGGACTGGACCCTGCACAACACGTCCGCCGAGACCGCAACCTTTCACTGGGTGCGCAAGAAATACCAGAAGGTCGAGGGCGTTGACTTCCCCGAAGCCTTTGTCACCAACGAAAACGAGCTCGAAGGTGGCGCCATGCCCGGTACCGAGGGCCGTTGGATCACCCAGCGCTTCACCGAGCAGTCCGACATGCGCCACGACATGCACGTCAACATCGTGTCCTTCGAGCCCGGCGCCACGATCCCCTTCCCCGAGACGCACGTCATGGAGCACGGTATCTACGTGCTCGAAGGCAAGGCCATGTACTTGCTGAACTCCGACTGGGTGGAGGTGCAAGAGGGCGACTTCATGTGGCTGCGTGCCTTCTGCCCGCAGGCCTGTTACGCCGGTGGTCCGGGCCGGTTCCGCTACCTGCTCTACAAGGACGTCAACCGGCACGCGACGCTGAGCCGCCAGTTCGTCTAAGTCGCGCGCCCGGCATACTCAGCACACGTATCGCTTAGTTCAATATCGCGTAGTTCAATATCTCTTAGTCCATCCCGAGCTTGGAGCATCGAATGACCGTTGGCCAGAACAACCCGCCCCCCAACCCGCAGATTGACCGTGAAGAGTTGGGCGAGTGGGCCGACTCCTTCGATCAGCTGGTCCGAGAGCGTGGGACAGTCGGTGCCTCCAGTGTGCTGAGGATGCTGGGTGAGCGGGCCCACATGGCCGGCATCAGCGGCGCTGAGCCGGTCACGACCGACTACATCAACACCATCCCGGTCAGCGAGGAAGCACCGTTTCCCGGCGATGAGGACATTGAGCGCAGTTATCGGCGACTCCTTCGCTGGAACGCCGCCGTCATGGTGCACCGCGCGCAGCACCCCGACATCGGCGTGGGTGGGCACATCTCGACGTATGCCGGCGCGGCCACCCTCTACGAAGTCGGCCTGAATCACTTCTTCCGCGGCCCGGATCACGCCGGTGGCGGCGACCAGGTCTTTTTCCAGGGTCACGCCTCGCCCGGCATGTACGCCCGCGGCTACCTCGAGGGCCGTCTGTCCGAAGCCGACCTGAACGGCTTCCGCCAGGAGCGCTCCAAGGCACCGCACGCGCTGCCGTCCTACCCGCACCCGCGGATGATGCCCGACTTCTGGCAGTTCCCGACGGTATCGATGGGTATCGGCCCGATGAACGCCATCTATCAGGCGCAGTTCAACCGCTACCTGCAGGGTCGTGGCATCAAAGACACCTCTGACCAGCGCGTATGGGCGTTCCTGGGTGACGGCGAAATGGACGAGCCGGAATCGCGTGGACTGTTGCAGCTCGCCGCGAACGACGGTTTGGACAACCTGAACTTCGTCATCAACTGCAACCTGCAGCGCCTCGACGGGCCGGTGCGAGGCAACGGCAAGATCGTCCAGGAGCTCGAAGGATTCTTCCGCGGCGCCGGGTGGAACGTCATCAAGGTGCTGTGGGGCCGCGAGTGGGATGCCCTGCTGGAGGCCGACCACACGCGTGACCTCGTGCGCGTCATGAACACAACCCTCGATGGCGACTACCAGACCTACAAGGGCGAGTCCGGTGGCTACATCCGCGACAACTTCTTCGGTCGCACGCCAGAGACCAAAGCACTGGTCGAGTCGCTGACCGACGCCGAGATCTGGGGCCTGAAGCGCGGCGGGCACGACTACCGCAAGATGTATGCGGCCTACCACGCAGCCTCGATCGGAAACACCACCGGACAGCCGACCGTGATCCTCGCCAAGACCGTCAAGGGCTACGGCCTGGGCGCAAACTTTGAGGCCCGCAACGCCACCCACCAGATGAAGAAGCTCACGGCCACAGATCTCAAGGGCTTCCGCGACCTGTTGCACATACCGGTCACGGACAAGCAGATCGACGACGACCTCTACCGCGTGCCGTACTACAAGCCTGCTGACGACTCGCCTGAGATTCAGTACTTGATGGACCGCACGCGCGAACTGGGTGGCTTCGTGCCGTCACGGCGCAACGTGCCCAAGCCGCTACCGATCCCCACCGCGGACACCTATAAGACGACCCTCAAGGGCTCCGGCAAGCAGCAAGCCGCGACCACGATGGCCTTCGTGCGCATCTTGCGCGACCTGATGCGGGTCAACGGGCTCGGCGAGCGCATCGTGCCGATCATCCCGGACGAGGCCCGCACCTTCGGGATGGACAGCTTCTTCCCGACGGCCAAGATTTACAACCCACACGGCCAGAACTACGAGCCTGTCGACCGCGCACTCTTCCTGCCCTACAAGGAATCCACCAAGGGTCAGATCCTGCATACCGGGATCAACGAGGCCGGCTCGTTCGCGGCGTTTACCGCGGTGGGTACCTCCTACGCCACGCACGGCGAGCCGATGATTCCGGTCTACGTCTTCTACTCGATGTTCGGCTTCCAGCGCACCGGCGACGCGATGTGGGCCGCGATGGACCAGATGACCCGCGGGTTCATCATCGGCGCCACCGCTGGTCGCACGACGCTGACCGGTGAGGGCCTGCAGCACGCTGACGGCCACTCTCCAGTCTTGGCGGCGACCAACCCCGGCGTGAAGACCTACGACCCCGCGTTCGGCTACGAGATCGCCCACATCATGTCGGCGGGCCTGGAGCAGATGTATGGCGAGGGGTCCACTGATCCCAACGTCATGTACTACATCACCGTCTACAACGAGCCGATGCAGCAGCCGGCGCAACCCGAGGACGTCGATATCGACGGCATCGTGCGCGGTTTGCACCAAATCTCGACCTCGTCGGAGTCCGGCCCACGCTGTCAGTTGATGGGCTCGGGTGTCTCGGTGCCCTGGGCCATTGAGGCCGCTCGCGTGCTCGAAGCCGACTGGGGTGTGGCCGCCGACGTGTGGTCGGCTACCTCGTGGAACCAGCTGCGCCGCGACGGTTTGGCCGCCGAGGAGCACAACTTCCTCTACCCCGACGAGCCTGCCCGGACGGCATACGTCGCAGAGAAGATGAAGGACGCCGAGGGCCCCATCGTGGCCTCGACCGACTTTGCCTCCGAGGTGCCCGACCAGATCCGGCAGTTCCTGCCCAACGAGTTCGCCACCCTCGGCGCCGACGGTCACGGCTTCTCGGACACCCGCCAGGCTGCCCGTCGTTGGTTCCACATTGACGTGCACTCGATGGTCGTGCGCGCGCTGCAGATGCTGGCCGACGAAGGTTCGATTGACGCGTCGAAGGCTCGCGAGGCCGCCGACCGTTACAAGCTGCTCGACGTCAACGCCGGCACCACCGGCAACGCAGGCGGCGAAGGCTAAACCCCCACAGCCAACAGCACCCGGTCAGCCTCATCAGCCGACCGGGTGCTGTTGCGTTTAGACGGCGGTCGTGTGTGGGCTGCTCAGTCGTAGCGGTCCTAGCAGGGCCTTCACGAATGGTTAGCCGCCCACCCTCCGTGATCCGTGGGGAGCGCCCGGGGTTACGGCTATATCTGGGTTCTGATCAGGCTACGGAGTCCAAGCGGAGCAAGGCGATGTCATGCAGCTGAGCGACGGTTTCGCCGCGCTCGACGAGGGAGTCGTTGGCCAGGCGGCGGTTAAGCTCGTCGCGGATCTCGGTGGCCGAGCGACCCGCGGCACGGATCAAGAAGACACGGTCGAATGTTGCCTCGTAGGCGTGGTTGCCGGCCAAGATCTCGGCGAGGACCTCGGTGTCTGCGGGGTCGACGGCTCCCTGCTCTTTGCGGCTCAACTCGGCATCGTGGTCGGGGCTGCTGGCCTTTTCGCCGATGCGCGGGTGGCCGGCGAGGGCGGAGTCGAGCTCGTCGTCTTCGAGATACTTTGCTGCGGGGCTGGCTACGGCGGTCAACGCGGCCTCGTCGGCATACGGGCGGCCGGCCAAGACGGTGTCGACCCAGCGAGGCACGTTAAGGCACTTCGCCAGATTGGCGCGGGCCTCGTCTTCGGGTAGCGCGTTGAAGGCTTCGACATTCACGACGATCACGTCCTGGATTCCTTGAGGGGCGCGCGGCTCGATCTCTCGCTCGCCGAGTTGCTCTAGCCCGAAGGACGTCAACGCGCTCAACATTGAAACAACAAAGACCTCAGCATAGTGGGTTCTTCCTCCATGCGGAAACGCAGTTCCGTTTGTCGCAGTCGGCTGGATCACGGCTACTTACGGCCTGCAGTTTGAGCGCCAGAGCGCGCAAACGGCAGGACACAACTCGGCGGCGGCTAGCTCAGGTGGTCGCGGGCGATCTGTGCGCCGAGAGTTTCGAGCAGACCAGCGGCCCCTGCCATCGAGCGCTCCACGTTGGGCTCGAGATCAAACAGGGTGTATGCCGCGTCGATCCCCGCCTCCTTGAGCCGCTCCGGACTAAGAGTGGTTCGGCCACAGACAGCGACCACGGGAATCCCGCGGGCAACTGCGGCCGAAGCCACTCCAGCGGGCGCCTTACCGTTCAGCGTCTGATCGTCCAGTGATCCCTCACCGGTGACGACAAAATCGGCCCTCTTAAGGTGCCCAGCGAAACCGACAAGGTCAAAAACCAAGTCGATTCCGGGTCTGAGTTCTGCGTTCAATAGCGCCAGCGCGGCGAAACCGACGCCGCCAGCGGCACCGGCTCCCGCCGCATCGCGCACGTCACTGCCAGAGTGCACAGCGATGACGTCTGCGAAGTGCCCGAGGGCGCCATCCAGTTGGGTGACCTGTTCCGGCGACGCGCCCTTCTGCGGTCCGTACACCGCCGCCGCTCCACGGGGGCCGGTCAGTGGATTGTCCACGTCACAGGCCACCGTCAACGTGACACCCTGCATCCGAGCGGTCAAAGCTGACACATCCACCGAGGCCAGCGACGCCAACGCCGCGCCACCTTCGGGCAACTCCACCCCGTCAGCATCGAGGAAGCGAGCACCGAGCGCGGCCAGCACGCCGGCCCCACCGTCGGTGCTGGCGCTTCCGCCGATGCCCACCATGATCTGAGTGCATCCGGCGTCGATCGCGGCCGCCATGACTTCACCAGTGCCGCGACTGGTCGCGACCAACGGCTCCAGACGACCTCCGGGCAGGTTGACCAGCCCAGAAACATCGGCCATCTCGACCACGGCAATGTCACCGAGGCGCGCGTAGTACGTCGAGACCGGCTCACCGGTCGGACCGGCAGCGGTCACCGGCACTGCGGCATACCCCGCCTCGACAGCAGCCGCAATGGTCCCGTCGCCGCCATCGGCAACCGGACACACCGCGATGCCCACCGAGACCTCACTTAGGATGCCCCGACTGACCGCCGCGCAGACCTCCGCAGCCGTCAGCGAGCCCTTGAACTTGTCGGGGGCGATCAGCACCGCCGTGATAGTCATGGTGGGAGTCAGTCAGTCGAGCGTTGAGATGGCGGTTGGGGCGTCTTTGCCTTCGGCGGCGAGGTCTTCGAATTCGGTGATGGCGTCGATGTTGAGGCCCATCGACACGTTGGTGATGCGTTCGAGGATCATTTCGACGATGACGGGCACTTTGAACTCGTTCATCC
>JBBSKS010000064.1:0-12777 GCA_038256095.1 Actinomycetales bacterium
AGCAGCGCCGTTCAGTGCGTCGGCAACACGTTGTACTTGCAGGGCCGGGTCTACTCGCCGCCGTACACGATCACCGCCATCGGCGACATCGATTCGTTGAGGACCTCGCTCGAGCAAGACCCCATCGTGGAGAGCTATCGAGGGTGGTCTGCGACGCTCGGTTTGGGGTACGTAGTTGACCCGCTGTCGAGTGTGGACATGCCCGGTTTCGCGAGTGTCCCCTCGCCTGAGTACGTCCGAATATCTCTACCCGGGGCCGATAGCAGCACCAGCACCGCAGAACCGGACTCCGCAGACCTCGACCGCTAAGCACCGCGACTCGCCTGCGCAGCCAGCGCACATGGCTCGCTAGGGATCTTCGTCGGGACCAGGGGCGGAGTCTTCCTCGGCGTCCGTGGGGGCGGGAGGATCGGTCTCTGTCGGCGGATCGTCGGTGGGTTCGGCGGGGTCTTCGGCGGGGTCTTCGGCGGGGTCTTCGGGAAGTGGAGCTTCTTCAGGTGGCGTCGTCGCAGTCTGGGTGACTGTGGTGGTCTGGGTGATCGTCGGCACCGGTGACGACGCAATGGTGAGGGTGATCTGCGTGTCGTAGTCGACCTCGTCGCCGGCGTCAACCGACTGCTCCAGGACCGTGTTCGGTGAGGACTCGCTGGACTCCTTAAAACGGGTGGCCGGAGCCAAGTTGAAATCCCGGAGCGTCAGGATCGCGTCGCCTTGATTCTCGCCCACAACGTTAGGGACCTCGGTTTTGCCGCTGGCCACCGTCAACGTGACTTCCTCGTCAGGAGCCACCGAGTCGCCCGCCCCGGGAGAGGTCGAAACGACCCGACCCTTGGCGAAGTCAACGTTGTTTTCCTCTTCGGTGTCGGCGGCCACCAGGATGTTATCGGTCTCGAGCCGGTCTCGGGCCGCTTCCTCAGTGAACCCTTCGACATCGGGAATTTGAATGGCGTCGGGGCCGCTGGAGACGACCACAGTGACGTCGGAGCCCTCATCGACCTGCGTATTGGGTAGCGGATCTTGCTCGATTACCTCGCCCTGGGCGTCCGACGATTTTCGGAGTTCGATTTCCGGGTTCAGGTTCGCGTTTTCCAACACCGTCTCGGCCCGTTCTTGGGTCATGCTCACAACGGCCGGCACCTGGACGGTGACTGCCTCCGGCTCGGACGGCGACATCACTTGCCAGACCACGAAGGCCACCGCGGCCAAGGCCAGCACCCCCAAGGTGCCTAAAACCCAATACCCGCCGGTATGCCGTTCCTCGGCCATGGGCATCTCGCCCGTTTGTTCGTGCTCGTCGTCGAAACGGCGACCGCCGGACTGCACCGGCACCGCCGTGGTGGCGGCTCCATTCGAGGGGTCACTGACGCCAACCCCCGCAGCGGCTGCGGCGCCTCCCCATCCAGCAGGCGGCATACTACCGGGACCGGCCGGGGCCTGATTAGCCGCTTGACGCGCGGCGTGGGCGTAGGTGGCGTTCGCGGCGTCACTGATCGGCTTGCCGGAACGGGCTGCGACTAGGTCGTCCCGGAACTCGAGAGCGCTCTGATATCGCGTCTCCGGGGTCTTGGCCAACGAGTGCAAGGCAATCGCGTCGTAGGGCTGCGGTAGGTCGGTTTGGAAGGTCGACGGAGGTTTCGGGGGCTCACCCAGGTGCTGGTAGACCAAAGAGACCGGGTCACCCTGGAAAGGGGTGCGGCCACTGAGCAGTTCGAAGAGTAGGCAGCCGGTCGAATACAGGTCTGATCGTGCATCGACCGGGTTGCCCTGCGCCTGCTCCGGCGACAAGTAACGCGCCGTGCCGAGCACGGCCTGCGTTTGAGTCATCGTCGCGGCGGCGTCCGCCAGCGCACGGGCGATCCCGAAGTCCATGACCTTGACCGCACCACCGCGCGTGAGCATCACGTTGGCTGGCTTGATGTCGCGGTGCACGATGCCCTTGATGTGGGCGTAGTCGAGGCCGGCCAACACCGAGGCGGTGATCCGCGCCGCCTCGTCTGGGTCCAGAACGCGCTCTTCATTGAGCACGTCCCTTAGGGTGCGGCCCTCGACGCGCTCCATCACGATGTAGGGCACCTGGAGCGGGGCGCCACCAGACTCTCGAATTTCGTGCTCGCCGGAGTCGTAGACGGCCACGATGGCCGGATGGTTCAACCCGGCAGCGGCCTGAGCCTCGCGGCGGAACCTGGCCAAGAACGAGGTGTCCCGCGCGAGTTCGTTGCGCAGAATCTTGATCGCCACGGCTCGCCCCAAGCGCAAGTCGTGACCGAGATGGACCTCGGCCATTCCGCCCCGACCGATAAGCTCACCGACCTCATAGCGGTTGCCGAGCACGCGGGCGGTGGTGAAGTCCTCCACGCTGCTCGGGGCCCTCGGAGTGCCACCGTCGTTGACACGCGTTGCGTCCTCGCGACCTGTATCAAGAGACGTCTCATCTGTGGATGGGGTCTGCTCGTTGGTGTCTTCGTCGTTCATCGTCCAATTCCTGCCTGCAGCACGGCGCGTCCAATTGGAGCGGCCACCCGCCCGCCGCTCTCGCCGGTCCAGTCCCCGCTCGCGCCTTCGACCACGACGGCCATCGCGATTTGCGGGTCGTTAGCGGGAGCGAAACCGGTGAACCATGCGTGTGCGGCACCCTGACTGCCGAACTCCGCCGTCCCGGTTTTGCCCGCGACCTCCACCCCGGGGATCGCCGCAGCGCTGCCGGAACCGTCACTGACCACAGTGACCATCATGTCCCGCAATGAGGCCGCTGTCTCGGGGGATATGGGGGTGCCGAATTGGCTGGGGCTGGTCTCGTTGATGACGTCCAGGTCTTCATCTCGCGCACTTTCGACCAGGAAAGGATTCATCTGCACACCTTCGTTGGCGATGGCCGCCGAGGTCATTGCAACCTGCATCGGCGTCTCCCGCACCTCGAATTGTCCGATCCCGGTCAGGGCTAACTGAGCCGGGTCGACGTCGTCGGGGTAGATGCTGGGAGTAACGGGCATGGGGATCTCCACGGATTGGCCGAAGCCGAATTTGGCGGCTTGCTCACGCAGCGCATCCGCGCCCAACTCGCCGGCCAGGTAAGCCATCGAGGTGTTGCACGACACCCGCAAGGAGTCGGCCAAACTGACCTGATCGGTGGGGCCGCAGGTGCCGCCCTCGAAGTTCGGCAACTCGGTGTTGGTGCCGGGCAAGGTGTAACGCTGCGGCCCTTCGAGCATCGAGTCGGGCGTGTATTGCCCCGATTCCAGCGCCGTCGCGGCCACGACCAACTTGAAGACGGACCCAGGGGGATAGAGGTCGCCGGCGATGGCGCGATTGATCAGCGGTTGGCTCTCGTCAGCGTTGAGGGTTTCGTAGGCCTCTTGAACCGCACCCAGGCGGTGTGACGACAGCTCGTTCGGGTCGTATGTCGGGTGGCTGACGAGCGCGAGCACCGCCCCCGTCTTGGGGTCCAAGGCCACGACGGCACCGCGGCGATCGCCCAGCGCGTCCTCGGCGGCCTGCTGCACGGCCGGGTCGATGGTTAACTCCAGGGCTGCCCCGGTAGGTGCAGTACCGGTGATCAGGTCAACAATGCGGCGGTAGAACAGCGAGTCGTCGGTGCCCGAGAGCAGCGAATTCTCGGAGCGTTCCAACCCCTTGTTGGCTCCGTAGATGAACGAGTAGTAACCCGTGATGTGCGAATACAACCGGCCCTCGGGATAATTCCGGCTCCATTTCAGCTCGTCATCAGTCTGCTCTGAGTTGGCGATTGCAGCGCCGTCGACGAGGATCGCGCCCCGGTCTCGGCTGTAGTTTTCGATCAGGGTGCGCCGGTTGTTGGGGCGGTCAGCCAACTCGTCGGCCTGCACGAACTGGATGTACGTCGTGGCAAAGAGTAAGGCAGCGAACATTGCGAAGACGAGGACGGCCAGGCGACGGATCGGAGTGTTCATCGGCTCGCTCGCAACTCGACCTCAGCGGGATGGGCTGCCTCGGGGATGCGCTCAGAAACGGGCCGTCGGGCGTGGTCAGAGATGCGCAGGAGCAACGCGATGATGATCCAGTTGGCGATCAGCGATGAGCCCCCGGCTGACAGCAGCGGCGTGGTCAGCCCGGTCAGCGGGATGACGCGGGTGATGCCGCCGATCACGACGAAGCACTGCAGACCGATCGAGAAGGCCAGCCCGGCGGCGAGTAGTTTGCCAAATCCTTCGCGGGCACCGATCGCCGTGCGCAGTCCGCGCTCGACTAGCAGTGCGTAGAGCAACACCATCGCGAATAGCCCGATCATGCCGAGCTCCTCCCCGAAACTAGCGACGATGTAGTCGCTGTTCGCGAAGTACGTTTCCTGCGGGTAACCCTCGCCCAGGCCGGTGCCGAAGAGTCCGCCATGCGCCATGCCCATCAAGCCTTTGGCGACTTGGTCGCTCAGGCCGGGCGAGAAGGGGTCGAGCCACAGATCGACCCGCGTCTGCACGTGACCGAAGAGCAACCACGAAACGTAGGCCCCGACGCCAAACAGGGACAGGCCGATGATGATCCAGGAGAGGCGCTCCGTGGCTAGGTAGAGCATCGCCACGAAGAGGCCGAAGAACAGCAACGACGAGCCGAGGTCTTTCTGGGCGATCAAGATCAGCGCCGACAAACCCCAAGCGGCCAGTAGCGGCCCGAGGTCGCGCCCGCGCGGCAGTTGCAGGCCGAGAACTCGGGTGCCGACCAACGACAGCGCGTCGCGGGTTTGCACCAGATAACCGGCGAAGAAGACCGCCAGTGCGATCTTGGCGATCTCACCGGGCTGGAAGGTGAACCCGGCGACCTTGATCCACACACGCGAGCCGTTGACCTCGTGGCCGATGATCGGCAGCATGGGGAGCAGCAGCAGGGCAAACCCGGCGGCCATCGCCAGGTAGGTGTAGCGGCGCAAAATGCGGTGGTCGCGGATGATAAACAGCACGACTGCGGCGAGGATGATCGCCAGCGCAGTCCACATCAACTGTCGGGTGGCCACACCCTCGGCCGCCTCCCGACCTTCCCCGATGTCGATGCGGTGGATCATGACCAAACCCAAGCCGTTGAGCAGGGTCGCGATGGGGAGCAGCAGCGGGTCGGCATACTGCGCCTTCCAGCGGATCACCAGGTGTAGCCCGAGGGTGATCGCCAAAAAGCCACCAGCCTGCGCCAACAGATTTGCCGGGATCGTGCCCGACGTGGCAAGCGCCACGTTGACGTAGGCCGTGACGACGATGCCCACCGCGAAAAGGAGTAGGAGAAGCTCGGTGAGGCGGCCGGTCGGGGGCCTCACATCGGTCACGATGCTGACGCTCACGGCTCGCACCCCGGCGGCAACACGGTTACTACCTGGCTGGGGTCCTGCATGGTGCCTTCGGGTAGCGGCAGGGTGCGCTCGCCTGAGGTCCCCAAGTTTTCGGGGATGACCGGAATGGGGGTGCAGTCGATGGTGATCAGGGACCGCAGTTGGTCCACGATCGACGCGGCATCGGCTTCGTCGTCGGCCGAAAGGGTGGCCACGACACGCTCCTGGTAGTACGCAGGCAACTCGTCGACGACGACTTCGGTGATGTCCGTCGGCTCGGACAGCGTCCACGGCCCGAGGTCTTGGGCGACGCCCTTGAAGATCGTGACCTTGCCCTCGGCGACGCCAACAAAATACTGCTGTTGGCTCCACAGATAGGTGCCGTATCCCGCCGCAGCGATCACGACGAGGGCGGCAACGGTGACCAACGCGCGCCGGACCCAGGTCCACACGCCAGGCCCAGTCTCTTCGGCGAGCAGGGGCGCTTCGGGCTGTTCGGGGGTATGCCGAGTCAGGGCTGCCGCTTTGGCGGCGGGGCTGTCCCCGGAGGAGTTAAGGAGGTCGACCCCGCGGCGCTCGCTGGCGGCACCTACGACCTGAGGGCCGGTGGTGCCGCCAGTCTCGACGACGTCGGCGATGACAACAGTGACATTGTCGCGTGTCGCCGCCTTCAGCGAGATGGCGATCAGTCGGTTGGCGACGTCCCCGGGGCTTCCTTCGCTGCGCAGGATCTCCGAGACCGTGTCTTCGGCGACGTAGTCGGTGACGCCGTCAGAGCAGAGCATCAGGCGGTCTCCGGCGCGCAATTCGCGTAGGCTCACATCGGGCTGATCGTCTGAGCGGCCGGTCAGCACTCGGGTCACCAAGGAGCGCTGCGGGTGGTGGACGGCCTCTTCCTTGGTGATGCGGCCCTCGTCGAGCAGCTGCTGCACAAAGGAGTGATCTTTAGTGATCTGGGTGACCCGAGCGCCGCGCCGCAGGTAGGCCCGGGAGTCCCCAATGTTGGCCACTGCCAGTTTGTTACCCGAGCGCAGCATGGCGATGCAGGTGGTGCCCATACCGCTCGCGTCGAGAGACTCGTGGCCCACCTCGGCGAGGCGATCGTTGGCTCCCAGGATGCTGTCCTTGAGCACGTCGACCATGTCGTCGGCCCCATCGGCCTCACCGTCGAGGTGCACCAACTCGCTGACAACCAGTGAGCTGGCGACGTCCCCGGCGGCGTGCCCGCCCATGCCGTCACAGAGCACTAACAACTCGGGCCCGGCGTATGCCGAGTCCTCGTTACGTGCTTTGGTGCCGAGGCCAATGTGGGAGCGGGCAGCATATCTCAAGGCGATGGCCATCGGCGTCTACCGGCGCAACTCGATGATGGTCTGGCCGATGCGGATTTGGGCACCGAGGTCGAGCGGGGCACCGGTGTCGATGCGTTGTTGGTTGACGTAGGTGCCGTTGGTGGAGTCCAGATCGTCGGCATACCAGGTGTCTTGACCTGGGTAGACACGCACATGCCGCCCGGAGGCGAAGTCGTCGGTCAACACCAGGCTGCACTCGGGGTTGCGCCCGATCAGCACGCCGGACTCTTCCAGCGGCACGGTGGTGCCCCGCAGGGAACCGGCGACTACAGCCAAGTGGGTGGGCATGGATTTGGCCGAACCTTTGGACTTGGGGGCCTTTGCGGGCTTGCCCTCTTTGCGGTTGCTAGTAGTTCGGCTGAGCACCCGGGTGCCGTAGAGGTCCGAGCGCAGGGCGCCGACGATGGAGAAAACGAACGCCCACAGCAGGGCTAGCAAGCCCAGGCGGACGACGTTGAGCGTCAACTCACTCATCAGTTTTTGTCCAGATGAAACACGATCGAGGTGCTGCCGACGGTGATGCGGTCTCCGTCGTTGAGCTGTTCGGTGCCGATCTGGTCACCGTTGAGGTAGGTGCCGTTGGTCGAGCCCGTGTCGCGGATCAAGACCTGTAGGTGCGGCCCGTCATGGCTGACTCGGATCTCGGCGTGGCGGCGGCTCACACCGGGGTCGTCGACCACGATGCCCGCTGATTCGTCACGGCCCAAGGTGGTGACGGCCGTCGATAGGGGGCGTCGCTCACCTTTGATCTCTAGCCATGGAGTAGGGCCCCGCAGGCTTTGACGGGCGCGGCCGGGAGGTGGTGTGGCCGGGAAGGCGCGGGTGTGGCCCTCGTCGTCGGTCGGAGGCTGGGGCCGGTCGGGCCGAGGGTCTTGCCGCTGCTGCGGTGGGGTGCGCGGAGGCACTGGTTGGGGGCGCCTGCCCTCTTTGGAGGCCGGGACGACACGGAAAAGGCCGGTCTCGAGGTCTGCGCCGCTGGTCAGGCGCACCACCATCGGCCCCGGTGAGGTGTATCGCTGGGAATCGGCGTGGTCCTCGGCGGCGGCCACGAGCTCGTTGGTCAGTGCGCTGCTGTAGGAGGAGAGGCGCTCGAAGTCACTATTGGCCAACTCGACGGTGAAGACGTTGGGCACCATGGTGCGGCCCGGCCCCAGCACGGCGGCCCGCTCATCCATGGCGCCGCGGATGTGAGAGGCGATCTCGACAGGTTGCACCTCGGCTTTGAATACCTTGGCAAAGGGCGCTTTGACGGCTCGCTCGAGCTGCCGTTCCAGGGTCTCGAAGACTCCCATCGTCCACTCCTCTCATCGCGCTCGGCGTCTTAGACGCTCAGTCCCTGGCCGATGTTATCTGTCGGTGCTGGGCTATCGGTGCACATCAAGTGGCCCACACCACACTAAGCGGCTTGTGGATGATTCACGATGGCGGCCGTAGGTCTGCTGCGTGTTAATCTTCTCCGGCACTCGCGCGAGTGGCGGAACGGCAGACGCGCTGGCTTCAGGTGCCAGTGTCCGAAAGGGCGTGGGGGTTCAAATCCCCCCTCGCGCACCCTGTGTTTTTCGATGAAGGCGCACCCACTGAGGGTGCGCCTTCATTGGTTAGCGCTCTCGTTTTCGGCCATACGTTTGTGGAGTTAGAGCGCCAGAATCGTATGGCGCAACCTCGGGTTGGTCAGTTGCGGCGGGCTAAACCGTGTTCGTGGGCGAAGACGACGATCTGTACTCGGTCGCGCAGCCCCAGTTTGCGCAAGATCGCCCCAACGTGGGTTTTGACCGTGGACTCGCTGGCGAAGACCAAGCGCCCGATCTCGACTTCGGATAACCCACGGGCGACCACGTCGAGCACCTCACGCTCCTTGGCGGTCCAGCGTCTCAAAGGCGACCGGCAGCGTATGCCGACTCTGGAACTCTCCCTCCAGCAGCGTCGCGAGGTCGCCCGGAGACAACACGGACTTGCCACCGTGTACCGTGCGGATCGCCTCGGCCAGCATCTGCGGGGTGGCGTCTTTGAGGAGAAACCCGCTGGCGCCATACCGAATGGCGGTGGCTGCACGGTCGAGGTTGGGGTGTCGGTGATGAACGCGTGGGTCAGCATCTCCTGCAGCACCCGATAGGCCACGGCCTCGCGCTCGGGAGACAATGGCCGAGGTATGCCGACCACGCTCGACCGCACGTCGGATCGGTCTCGCTCGATGTTCGCCTGCGCCCGGTCGGCCAGTGCCTGTTGCTCCCCCGTACGCGCCACCACCGCGACGTGCTCCGACTCGGCGGTCTTCGCCTGACTCCGCAGCAGCAACCCCACCAGCCAAGGTATGCCGAGCAGCAGACTCATCGCGATGGGTATGAGGATGGGGGAAAATGGTAGCGAGAAACCGTCCCACTGGTCGAAGCGCAAAGGAAGCACAAAGACGCCGACCACCGTGGTCAAGGTGGCGACGAAACGCTCACCAGCACCGCAACGGTGAGGTCAAACAGTGGATTGCGCAGGTCTCCCTCGCGACTGACCGGTACGCCTTCACCTGTTCGTTGAGCCTGCGACTGCTGCTGGGTTTCTATGTTCTGCAGAGTATGAGCGCACCTATGTCCCCCACATCCACCTAATGTGCGGCGAGGTGAGCGGCGGGCTAGGTGGAGATGAACGTTTTGGCGACTTCGGCGTCCCAACTCTCCTGGATCAGCCGGAGCGCCTCTTCGACGTCGGGGCGTTGGGCGCTGGCATCGCGGTGGACGGCATACAAGCGGCGGGTCGGGGCACCCTGCAACGGCAACGTCACGACGCCAGGTGGCAGATCGCCACGGCCAAGACGAGGGAGTAGGCATATACCGAAGCCTTCGAGCACCAAACGCAGCCTGATCGCCAGATGCTCGACGGTGGCTCCAATGCGATAGGAGAGGCGGTGGGCGTCGAGTGACTGCAGCAGCCAGTCGCTGAAGACCCCAGGGGTGTCGTCGATCCAAACCTGACCGTCGAGCTGGGCAAAATCGAGGCCCTGAGGTCCGACGGTGAACGGATGATCGGCCCGCGCCACGATGTCGACCTGGTCGAGCCCGATGGGCCGGTCGATCACCCCGTGCTGGAGCGGCACATGACGGTCGGTCCAGTCGTGAACCAAGGCCACATCCACCGACCCCCGTCGCACTGCGGCCACCGCCTCCTCCGGCGTCAGCTCGAACAACGTGACTTCAAGGTTGGGGTGCTGGTCGCGCAGAGCCGCCGCAGTGGGGATCAATAGCCCCCGAAAGCCCGTGGGAAAGCTGGCCAGCGAGAGCGAGCCCGACACCAAGCCGTCCAGCATCTCCAGCTCCGAGCGGGCACTTTCCTCCAGATCGCGCATCTGCTGCGCCAGGCGCACCAGCACGGCGGCGGCATCGGTGGGCACATTCGCACGTCCCCGTCGGTGCATGATCGGCTGCGGCACTTCGAGTTGCAGCCGCCCCAACTGTTGGCTCACCGCCGAGGGTGTGCAGCCCAGCCGGTCAGCCGCTCCAAGCACCGTCCCCTCTTCGACAACCGCTTGCAAAGTCAGCAGGTGCTCGGGGTTAAACATGTAGCGATTCTTACATGAATCGTTGATTTAGTGTGACTTGTCCTTATCTATCAGGTCAGGCAAAATAGTTATTGCACCACCCGCTGGGGGGACACAAACCACAGTTACCAACACACAAGGAGCACTCACCATGATCGCTGCAGTTTCACTCGTCGCACTGTCCGCCACCTCCGTCTACGCTCTGGGTCGCAGCCGCCGCAACTCCGGCGCTGGCGTCGACCTCGTCCCGAGCGTGGGCCGCGGCGTCAAGACCCTCGCCGACACGGGCGCCAACATGCGTCCGATCGAGCAGTTGCGCAAGTAGTTCTTGAAGTAGTTCCTTGGTCGGTGTCGCGTTTGCGGCACCGGCCTTTGGCGTTACCGGGAGTCACCGCGTAGGTGGGCTACCCGGAGACTGGGGCTAACGGCCTCGTGATCGGGGGATTGAGCGCCGAGGCCTGGCCGGCGCGATAGAGCTGTGCGGGTCGCCCGCCGTCGGCGTTGGTCGTGCGCCCGGTGGGGTCTAAGAATCCTGGGCTACTGGTGACCTTGCGGTGGAAGTTGCGAGGGTCCAGATCGCAACCCCACACTGCTTCGTAGACCGCCCGCAGGTGGGCCACTGTGAACTCGGCGACGCAAAACGCAGTGGCTAGCGGTGAGTATTCGAGTTTGGCGCGGGCTCTTTCGATCCCGTCAGTCACAATCTGCCCGTGATCGAAGGCCAGCGAGAGGTCGGCCACGTCGTCAATGCGGTGCCAGGAGGCCGACGCTGCATCGCTGCCCGCGATCGGTTCAGCCATCGATGGCCCGAGCGCAAGGTAGGCCACCGTCACGGTGCGCCCTCGCGGATCACGGTCCGGTCCCCCGTAGGCCCTGAGTTGCTCCAGATGCACCCCGCTGCCCAGCCCGGTTTCTTCATTCAATTCTCGGTATGCCGCATCGTCCAAGCCCTCATCAGGTAGGACAAAGCCGCCGGGCAGCGCCCAGCGGCCGGCGTACGGCTCGATGCCTCTCTGGATCAGCAGCACAGACAACGAACCTGTTCGAATGGTTAAGACCACAAGGTCCACCGCCCCCGGCACCGTGACCTACCGGATCGCCAACCCCGACCTCGCCGCATCACGCATCGATTTCTCCATCGATCTCGCCCAAGGGGGCTGGCTTGGCCGGCCACTCGAAGCCGTCGGAGCCTCGATCCACGGTGCCACGGGCGCCGCGGTGGCCTCAGCACTCAACGGTCTGGATTTGGCCAGCGTGCTCACCCTCGACCACGCCGAGCTAGGGGCCCATGTGACCGAGCGACTCGTCAACGACGTGCGGATCGCCTCGATCGGCGTCGAAATTGTGGGTGTCCGCTTTGCGGTGTTGAGGCCGGACCCCAGCGTTGAGAAGGCGTTGCAGACCCCGGCCCGTGAGCTCATCCAGCAAGAAGCCGACCGGGCCACCTTCGAGCGCCGCGCCATCGCCGTCGAGCATGAAGCCGCCGTCGGTGAGAACGAACTGGCCAACCAGATCGAGTTGGCAACCCGCCAGGAACGTCTGATCACGCAGCGAGGAGCCAACGAGCGGCGCACCGCCACCGAGGCTGCCTGCGGCCGACTCCATCACGGTCCAAGCGATGGCCAGGTGCACCACGGCGCTCGCGGCAGCCAAGGCCAACGCCGACCGCGCGACGGGTGAGGCGGCAGCCGACAACGAGCGAGCCCGACTGGCGGCCCACGAGGGGGTGTCCAGCGAAGTCCTCATGGCGCTCATGGCGCCCCAGATCGCGCAAAACCTGCCCGCCATCGAGCACCTCGTATTGACGCCCAACGTGGGGACCCACCTGATGAGCGCGCTCGCCTCGGCCGCTCAGTTGCCCGTCAAGCAGGGCTGAGATGGTCACGCCCAGAGTGGTGCTGGTGCACCGGCGCAGTGAGTATGACGAGTTGCTGGCCCGCCACGGCACCCGCGGCCAGGCGTCGTTCTTCTTGACAAGCCGAGGTCAGTCACTTGATGCCGTCGAGGGGCGGCATCGGCATACCGAGCAGGTCCTCGACGTGGCGGCTCGCTCAATCCCCACTGACTGGCAGCGGGCCCAGGTGGAGCGGGCCGACCTCGGGCAGTTCATCTTTCGCCCCGAAGACATCGTCGTGGTGGTCGGCCAGGATGGCCTGGTCGCCAACCTTGCAAAGTATGTGAACGGCCAGCCGATCATCGGCGTTGATCCCCTCCCAGGCACCAACGCCGGAGTGTTAGTGCCCCACCAGGGCAGCAACGTCAGCCGGTTATTGCGTTCCGTCGCGGACGGCAGCGCCACTCTCGTCAGGCGCACCATGGTGGCGGCCAGCTCCGACGACGGCCAGTTCATCGAGGCCCTCAACGAGGTCTTCATCGGCCAGCCCTCGCACCAATCGGCGCGATACGAAATCCGCAGCGGCAACCGAGTCGAGCGTCAGTCCTCCTCTGGAATCATCGTGTGCACCGGGACGGGGGCGACCGGGTGGGGCCGCTCGATCCAGCAGATCCAGGCGCCCGAAATGCTCATGCCGGCTGCCGACGATCCTGGCTTGCCATGGTTCGTGCGCGAGCCCTGGCCCTCGCCGTCGACGGGGGCAACCGTGCGCAGCGGC
>JBBSKS010000065.1:0-12728 GCA_038256095.1 Actinomycetales bacterium
GAGCGGCACGGGGTCGAGGTCTCGATGGCCTTCACTGCCATGCGTTCCCACGCACGCAATACGGGTCAATCGCTGCGAGCAGTAGCGAACCAGGTCATCGACGGAACCTTCGAGGCCTCCCTGGCCGACGAACTGACCTGACGTCCGCTGCCCACGGATCTGCCTGGCGCGACACCGTCATCGGCGGTGGATGCTGTCCAGGGCTCGCTTGTCCGAGGTGCGGTTGCTGCTTCGCGCCTAGGTGTGAGCCAGGGTGACGCGGTACGGTGGAGGTGGTCTACGACGTGGGCCACCGGGAGCTTCGTTTCGATTCCGGCTCTCGCCATGATGAGGGTTGAGCTGATGGGAGCTTGGCTTCCACCACCAGAGGAGGGGCTCCATGTCTACTCAGCAGCGTCTGGTTGAGGTGTTTGTGGAACTCGCCGACACCCTGGTCGATGACTACGACGTGATCGACTTCCTGCACACCCTCACCGAGGCGACCGTCGAGCTGCTCGATGCCCAGGCAGCCGGGCTGATGCTGGCCGACGAGCGCGGCACCGTTCAGGTCGTCGCCTCCTCCTCCGAGGAGAGCCGCCTCCTGGAGCTTTTCGAGCTTCAGCACGAGGAGGGCCCCTGCATCGACAGCTACCGCCAAGGAAGCCCGGTCACCAACATCGAGGCCACTGAGGCCGAGCGTCGCTGGCCCGGGTTCGGTGAGGCCATCAAGGCTTCGAGCTTCACCTCCGTGCACGCCCTCCCGATGCGCCTGCGCACTGAGGTCATCGGCGCGATGAACATCTTCCTCGCCAGGCCCGGCGCGCTGAGCGAGGCGGACATCGCCCTCGGACAGGGTCTGGCCGACATCGCCACGATCGGACTGCTGCAAGAGCGCGTGGGCATCGAGAAAAACGTCCTGGCCGACCATCTCAAGAGCGCCTTGAGCAGCCGCGTTCTGATCGAACAAGCCAAAGGTATGTACGCCGAGCGTCACCGCGTGGCGGTGTCGGTCGCCTTCACGACCATCCGCGCCCACGCGCGCAACACCGGCCAACCCCTGCGCAACGTGGCGAGCCAGGTCATCGAAGGAACGTTCGAAGCCACCGCAGCCAGACAAACCTGACAGACCCCCTTGCGTGACAATAATGCCGACTTGGGCCGCTTACGCTCTTCCTCCGACAGACAGCGGAGCCGCATCTACTGGCTCGTCTGACACCGAAGGCGTGGGCCATCTCACGCACAGTGGCAGTCTCACGGTGAACGTCGACCCCTTCAGATGCTCAGAGACGACTGAGACGTCACCACCGTGGCTCCGCGCGATGGCATCGACGATGCTCAGGCCCAGACCAGAGCCTTGGATTGCTTGCACGCGTGCGGTGGAGGAGCGGAAGAATCGCTTGAAGAGATCTCGCTGCTCTTCGCGGGGGACCCCTAGGCCGTTGTCGCTGACGTCGATCTGCGCGCCCCCGGAGATCGCTCGGAGCGTGCAGTGCACCCATCCTCCGTCCGCGGTGAACTTCAGCGCGTTGCCGACCAGGTTGCTCACCACAGCCTCGAGATCGGCGTAGTTGCCGCACACCATGACCGGGTCAGGAGGAATGGTGAACGACACCTTCACGCCCCTAGCCGCTATTGCGGGCTGGAGTGCCTTCTGAGCTGTCGAAAGCACTGCGCCGAGGTCTAGGTCCACGCGCTCGCGGCCCTTCCCTCCGGCGTCCTGGCTGGCAACGGTGAGCAAGTTGTCAACCAGCGACGTCAGGCGGTCGCTGTTGCGGACGATGGCATCGACGAAGCCACTCTGTTGCTTGCTGAGACCGTCCTCCTCTCGGAGGAGCTCGACGAATCCCGAAATGCTGGTCAGGGGCGTGCGGAGCTCATGACTCACCGTGGCAATGAAGTCGGTCTTCGCCGATCGTGACTCCGCGTTGAGCAGGTAAGCGGTGGCCACGTCGGCCAGGGTCTGCGCTGTCTCCATGTCCTCCTCGCTGAGACCACCTGCCGTTGTGCGGTACAGGTCGAGGGCACCCAGACACCGATCGCCGTTGCGCAGCGGGAAGGTGAAGACAGCCACGAGACCCTCGGCCAGAGCGCGTTCGGCGAACCTCGGAAACCGGTTATCCTCAGCGAGGTTCGCGATGGCAATTGCCCCGTCGGTTTCGTAGGCGGCTAAGCACGGGCCCTCCCCGAGCTCGGTCTGCAAGTGCTCGTAACGCATAGCGGACTCATCGGATCCCGCGATGAGGCGCGGGCTCGTCGTGGGGGAGATCAGCGAGACCCCCGCGGCGTCGATGGGGAGAATGTCGACGATGCGCCGCACCAAGTGGTCCAGAATCCGCTGAATCGGAAAATCGGTGACGAGGGTGCGTGCGAACTCGCTGAGCACCTCAGCCAAGCTGTCTTTGTGCACGATGAACCCACATCCGAGAGGACCGCGGGTCTGGGCGGCGGAGAAATTACCGACACTTGCCGGTACGGCGGCTGCCACGTCCGACACCCACTTTCAAACTACCAGGACGGGCGCGATCTAGAGAAGGTCAAGAGATCCGTTGGTCTCCGGCACAGCCGGCCCACCTGGCGCCGGAGTCGTTGCCGTCGACGACCGGGCGGGCTACGTTGACGTGGCAAGCCACCTTCATGGTGCTGCCCAGGACCCGGCGGCGCGTGTGTAATCGCACAGCGCTGGACCAGATCCTTCTCGACCCGCTCCCCAGGTCCTCAGCTGCTCGTTACCGCGGGCCCGTGGGTGGATCAATCGACGACCGACAGGTTGGATCCGATGAGCAACGCCGACGCGCTCGACTCGCCCTGCGACGTCCGAAATCCGCGGCCCGACCGCTCGCCGCGGCTATTTCTGGAGCCGCACGCACGGGCCGTGGCCGCGACCTCGCAACAACCGATCCGGGTTCGTCTGATCCTCAACACCGAGCTGATCGCCGCGGGGGTCCTCGCCCTGATCGGCGAGCACCCTGGGAGGGTCGTGATAGTTCCGACCGCTTGCCCACCCGGCGAGGTCGACCTCGTACTCCTCGACGGCGCCAACCCGGCCACGATCGTCTCGGACATCGCCGACCTGACCGCATCGGGTCACCGACTCATCATGGTCTTCGACTGGCACCCCGACCCAGCCGCCATGATCCTTGCCCGCGCTGCCGGCGCCGCCGGAATCGTGTCAAAGGCGCTTGGCGCCCAGGACCTCCACGATGCTCTGCGCTCAGCGTGCCGAGGGGGTCCCATGCAGCAACTGCCCCTCGCCACGCCCGACTCCTCTGTGGCCGCTCGCGGGTGGCAACTGAGTGGCCTGACGCCACGAGAGGCCCGCGTCGTCACTCTCATCTGCCACGGACTGTCCAACCACGAGATCGCAGCCGAGCTCTACCTCAGCATCAACACCATCAAGACCTACATCCGCGGGGCCTACCGCAAGATCGAGGTCACCAGCCGCTCACAAGCCGTGGTGTGGGCCTTCGGCCACGGCTTCGTGACCGGACAGCCGCACGTGCCGACGCAGGGTGCTCCGCACCACCAGAGCCTCGAAGCGCCGGTCCTGGCAGGAGTGCCGCACGTGGAGGCACGCCAGCGCCACGGCTAGATGGCCGACGGGCCCGTCCGATGGCTGTCGCCTTGGGACAACGCTGCTGTGTGGCGCGGGATCAGTGACCTGCTCGATGCTGGAGAGCACCGGCGCCAGCGCGACAATCACCATCCGGGGGGGATTCGCCGTTTTGCTGCGGCGCTGTCGCTGCATGGTGATCCTTGACGCACGAACACCCAAGCCGGGTGAAATTCACCAGAGATGGGTGCTCGTACCGTGCCGTCGGGTGTCATGTACCGGGTTTGATGGAGACATCGGAACCACGGGAAGGCATGGATGATGGCGGCACAGAGGAAGTACCCGCTCGAGCTGCGTGAGCGGGCGACGAGGTTGACGGTCGAGGCGCGTAAGGACCCGGCCTCGCGTGCGGGTGTGTGTTAGAGGATCGGTGAGCAGCTCGGGATCAAGACCGAGACGCTGCGCTCGTGGGTCACCCAGGCTGAGATCGACGGCGGCCTGCGTGGCGGGACGACGAGTGAAGACACGGCACGTCTGAACGAGCTAGAGAAGGAGGTCCGTGAGTTGCGTCGGGCGAACTCGATCCTGAGGACCTCGGCGGGTTCTTTCGCCGCGGAGCTCGACCGCCCGTCGCGCTGATCGTCGACTACATCGATCAGCACAAGGACGACGACGGGATCGAGCCGATCTGCCGGGCGCTGAACAGCGCTGAGGTGCCGAACGCCGGCGTCGACCTACTACGCCGCACGCACGCGGCCGCCCTCGGCACGGGCGCTCAACGATGAACGGTTGAAGGCCGAGATTGCCCGCGTACACAGGGCAAACTACGGCGTCTACGGGATCCGTGAGGTCCACGCCCAACTGGCCCGCGAGCACGTCGTCGGGCTCTGTAACGCTGACGGGGCACCGCGTCCGGTCGCACGGTGTACGACCCAACGACTGATGCGTGAGCTGGGCTTACGCGGCATCAGCCGCGCCAAAGGCCCACGGACCACGATCCCCGGCGCTGGCCCGGAAACACCCCCGGACCTGGTCGAGCGGCACTTCGCCGCTGAGGCTCCCGACCGGCTCTGGGTTGCGGACATCGAGCGCCACGAGGCGCTGCTGAACCGAGTGGAGGTGAAAGACCTGCACCGCCGCGCTGTCGCAGCAGCGTGGTGAAGCTGAGGGCAGCCTGACCTCCGAGACGGGGGCGAGGGCGGAAGCGGCCCTGACAACGACGGGACAGGCCAGCACTGCCAGATGGTCTGGGTCCGGCTAGCAAGACGGGAAGGCGTACGTGAGGAACCAACGGCTGAACGCCCCTCAAGAGAGCCTTCGGCTCGAACCTGGTGGATCAGGGCCGGTTAGCAGCGCGCACCCCGATCACGTCACCGCCGCGCGCGGTGTCGGTGTGATGGTCGGGGGAACTTCTGGCCTGGGTGATGTCGCCGGTCGGGAGGCCACGGTGAATGCCTGCGGCGTAGCCGTGGCGATGCTGCAGGGGCATAGTTGGGCGCCGACCCCGTCGAACGGTTCGACAGTGAACGTGGGAACCATCGCGGCGGTCCCCTCATCGGCCAGCATCCTGCTGGTCGGCGGGAAGGCACGTCGTCGGCTGATGTCGCCGTGGTGGGGCGGAGGACCCGGAGTAGTCCGAGGCCGGGAAAGTCGGCCACATGGCGAAGGGGTCCAGCGTGTTCGCAGCAAAGACGCATCGTCAGGAGATCGCTGGCGAATACCGGTGAACTGCTTCTCGATGGCTTCCCCGAACGGGAGCAGGCCGAGTGGCGGGTACTGAGGATGCAGAAGAAGCTGCACCGATGGGCGGTGGCCGATCCTGGCCGTCGCTTCGATGACCTCGCCAACCTTGCCGATGACCCGGTGTTCTTGGTCGTGGCGTGGCACAGGGTGCGGGGCAACAAGGGTGCACGAACTGCCGGTGTCGACGGGGTCACGCCCCGCGGCATCGGTGGAGAGGCTGCGGACCTGCTGGCCGGGGTTCGTGAGGACCTGAAGGCTGGCCGGTTCGTGCCGCGACGGGTGCGGGAGAAGACGATCCCAAAAGCGTCGGGCAAGGTCCGAAGCCTGGGCATCCCGACTACCCGTGACCGGGTCGTGCAGGCCGCGTTGAAACTGGTGCTCGAGCCGATCTTCGAGGCGGGCTTCAAGCCATGTTCCTATGGTTTCCGTCCCAGGCGCCGGGCCCAGGACGCGGTCGCTAAGATTCACTACCTCGCATCGCCTACTCGCAACTATGAGTGGGTGTTCGAGGCCGACATCAAGGCGTGCTTCGACGAGATCGACCACACCGCCCTCATGGGCAGGGTGCGACATCGCGTCGGGGACAAACGGGTCCTGGGCTGGGTGAAGGCGTTCTTGCGGGCCGGGGTCCTCACCGAGGACGGCCTGAACCGCGAGACGATCACCGGCACACCTCAAGGCGGAATCCACTCGCCGCTGCTGGCCAACATCGCACTGTCCGCGCTGGACGAGCACTTCGCCGCCAAGTGGGAGGCGCTCGGACCGGAATGGACACGCGCCAAGCACCGACGCGCCGGGGGTGCGGTCATGAGACTCGTTCGGTACGCCGACGACTTCGTGGTCCTTATCCACGGGCAACGCGCCGATGCCGCTCTGGGACGAGGTCGGCGCGGTACTCGCACCGATGGGCCTTCCGCGTACGAGACGGAATGGGCGAAGGGAATCACGCACCGGCAAACGACGCACCACCCGAGGTCTACGACGGCGTCGAGAGCGCCCCCCGGGCCCCAAGCTGGCCCGCGGAAGCGTGGGGCGAAACCCGGCCCTTGTGACTAGCGTCTCGTTGACGTCGAGCAGCACCAGCTCCGGCGTGACGCTCACCGTCCGTCACCTGCGAGGCCAGGCCGCGGGTCTCGTCGGCGATGACGTCGGGGTGGTCCTCGGGGGTGAAGTGCGAAGCGCTCGCCGTACTGGATCCTCTGGAACTGGTCGGCGTCGCCCCACACGATCCGTGCCGGCACGTTCAGCTCCGACAGCCGGTCCTGCACCGCGATCGTGTCCTGCACGTCGAGCGCGCTCACCTAGCGTGCCATCGCCGCCGACGCTGTGCTCGGCGTAGGCGCGGGAGTGGATCCCCAGCGACTCCTTCGCGACGGAGGCGTCGTCGTGCCCGCGGGCGAGCAGCATCGCCGAGGCAGGCCGGAGTGCGAAGGCCGGCAGGCGGGACAGCAGCGGCGCGGCCGCGCGCATTGCCTTGACCGACGGGATGGGCCAAGAGTCGTAATCGATCCCGTTCGTGATCATGAGCCCGGCGCACAGGTCCGGCCGGCGGACCGCCGCGATGTGCACGCCGCCGCCGAGGTCGTGCCCGACGAGGGTCACCGGCCCGAGGTCGTGGTGCTCGATCAGCCGGTTGGCCTGCGCGTTGACCGAGATGTCGCGTCCCTCGCCCGCCGGGATGCTCTCGCCGTACCCGGTCATCTCTGACGCGAGCACCCGCAGCTCGGGCAGCAGCGGCACGACGTGCCGCCACAGCGCTGGGGAGTCGGGATGCCGTGCACGAGGACGACGGCAGGCCCGCCTCCCTGCTACAGCCAGCGGATCGGGGTGTCGTCAACGGTCGCGGTCCGGGTTTGCACGTCACTCTCCTCGCACCCGGGGCAACGCTCGTGTGCACGCTACCCGGCCTCGTCCTGCCGCACCCTCGTGCAGCCGAGACGGCTCCCCAGGTTGTTCTGCGCGTTTGACCCCTCCCCGCGGCTGCGGTAGCCCCAGATTTTGGCTCCCGGTTAGCGTGTGAGCCAGCGACGGGTCGTCCCGGCTCGTGCTCGCCCAGCGGAGGAGACCGAGATGAAAGCAGTCGTCTACAAGGAGCCGTACAAGGTTGCCGTCGAGGACGTCGACGATCCGAAGATCCAGGACCCGACCGACGCCATCATCAAGATCACGACCAGCGCGATCTGCGGCTCGGACCTGCACATGTATGAGGGCCGCACCGGAGCAGACCCTGGCATCGTCTTCGGCCACGAGAACATGGGGATCGTCGAGGAGGTCGGCCCTGGCGTCGCCAAACTCAAGAAGGGCGACCGCATTGTCCTGCCGTTCAATGTGGCCTGCGGCTACTGCCGCAACTGCCTGGCGAACAAGACCGGTTTCTGCCTCACCGTGAACCCCGGCTTCGCCGGAGGCGCCTACGGCTACGTCTCGATGGGACCGTATCGCGGTGGACAGGCGGAGTATCTGCGGGTGCCGTTCGCCGACTTCAACGCGCTGGTGCTGCCCGAGGGCACGGAGCATGAAGCCGACTTTGCCATGCTGGCCGACGTTTTCCCCACCGGTTACCACGCCACTGAGCTCGCGGACGTCAAGCCCGGCGAGACGGTCGTTGTCTTCGGTGCTGGTCCGGTGGGTCTGATGGCGGCGCTTTCGGCGAAGATCCGCGGTGCCTCGAAGATCCTTGTGGTCGACAAGGTGAAGAGCCGGCTGAAGCTGGCCGAGGACCTGGGCGCGATCTCGATCGACTTCTCCGCCACCGACCCGATCGAGGCGGTCATGGACCAGACCGACGGCGGTGCCGACAAGGGCATCGACGCGGTCGGCTACCAGGCCCAGGCCGGAGAGGGTAAGGACGAGACACCGGCAGTCGTGCTGAACCAGCTCGTGCACGCCGTGCGGCCGACCGGTCGGCTCGGGGTCGTGGGGCTGTACGTGCCCTCCGATCCGGGCGCGCCGAACGAGGACGCCGCTGAGGGCAAGCTGCTGTTCGAGATCGGGACGTTCTGGGAGAAGGGCCAGACGATGGGGACCGGTCAGGCGGACGTGAAGACCTACAACCGTCAACTGCGCGACCTGATCATCGCGGGCAAGGCCGAGCCGGGCTTCATCGTGAGCAAGGAGATCCCGCTCGATGAAGCGCCGGAGGCTTACGAGAAGTTCGACAACCGCGAGGACGGCTACTCCAAGGTCCTGCTGCACCCCTAGCGGGTCGCCGACATGGATGCCACACTCCTGCGGCGGTGCGCAGCCGAGGGCCTCGGGACGGCGCTGCTCGTGGTCTTCGGCCCGGGCAGTCTCGTCGCGGCCCTGCGGCTCGGGGACGGCGAGCTCGATCCGGCCGGCCTCAGCATGGTCGCGCTGTCGTTCGGGCTCGTTGTGGCGCTCGCCGTGTATGCCTTCGGCACGACGTCGGGCGCGCACATCAACCCGGCGGTGACGGTGACCCTCGCGGCCACCGGACGCTTCGCGTGGCGCGACGTCGGTCCGTACGTGCTGGCGCAGTTGGTCGGCGCGGTCCTCGGAGCTCTGCTCGTCGTGGCCTCATTCGGCACCGCATCGGTCGACACGAGCTCCGCGGGGGCGGTGAGCTTCGGCGACGGCGTCAGCTACCCGCAGGCGATCCTCGTCGAGGCGCTGGCCACGTTCCTCCTGCTGCTGACCATCTTCGCGCTCTCCGTCGACACCCGCGCCCCGGCAGGCTGGGCCGGGCTGATGATCGGTCTGTCGGTGACCTGCCTGGTCCTGGTCTTCGGGCCGCTCACGGGCGCGGCGGTAAACCCCGCCCGCGCCTTCGGTCCGTTCGTCGGGGCCGCGGTATTCGGCGGCGACGTGCCGTGGAGCCAGCTCCCGGCGTACGTGATCGGGAGCCTGCTCGGCGGCCTCGCCGCGGCCCTGAGCTACGACGCGATCGCCCGGCCGCGCGACCACGAGGAAGCGCCCGCCGACGAGCCGTAGCAGAGCGTCGCAGTTATCTGCTGGGGTGCGGTGGCGGAGTTTGGTACGGGCATCGTCGGTGGTGAATTGCCAGGGCCCCTGCATCGACAGCTACCACCAAGGCAGACCCGGCGGCCTAGCACTGCGTCACTAAACGACGCCGGACGCCGGACGCCGGACGCCGGTCACGCAAGGCCGACCTCCTCCCTGCGAGCAGCCAGAGCATCGAGCAGACCCCGGATTGCGCCAGGAGCGAGTGCGGGTCACACGTGCGGGTGATGCTGTGAGTCCGAGCCGGCGCGTAACTTCGCGGGTAACTCGGACAGTCAGCTCACGCAGAACGGTGCCCGAGCCATCAACTGAGAGTCACACCGAGCAGCAGGCTCATCCTCGCCTTTACAAGCAGAAGAGCCTGCAACTGTGTTTGAGTGCGACGCCCATCATGTCGAGCTCCGGATTGACAGGAAGCCCAGCTTCCACGACGAGAGGCAGGCCCTCCATGGTCCCCCATCAGCGTCTGCTTGAGGTCTGCTTCGAACTGGCTGACACCCTGGTCGACAATTACGATGTCATCGACTCCCTCCACACCTTGACCGAGGCGACCAACGAGTTGCTCGACGCCCAGGCAGCCGGACTGATGCTGGCCGACGAACACGGCAACCTCCAGGTCGTCGCCTCATCCACCGAGAAGTGCCGCATCTTCGAACTCTTCGAGCTCCAGCACGGACAGGGCCCCTGCATCGACAGCTACCGCCAGGGAAACCAGGTCACCAACATCGAGGCTGCCGAGGCCGAGCGCCGCTGGCACGGATTCGGCGAGGTCATCAAGGCTTCGAGCTTCACCTCCGTCCACGCCCTGCCGATGCGCGTACGCACCGAGGTCATCGGCGCGATGAACATCTTCCTCACCAGACCCGGGGTGCTTTCCGAGGCAGATATCGCTCTCGGACAGGGCCTGGCCGACATCGCCACGATCGGTTTGCTCCAAAAGCGTGCAGTCACTGAGAAGAATCTCCTGGCCAACCAGCTCCAGAACGCCCTCAGCAGCCGAGTCCTGATCGAACAAGCGAAGGGCATGTACGCCGAGCGCCATCACGTGACGGTGCCAGTCGCCTTCACGAGAATCCGAACCCACGCACGCAACACCGGACAACCCCTCTCCAACGTCGCGACCCAGGTCATCGAGGGTGCTCTCGGGGCCCTCGACAAGTCGAATTAGCCTCGGGTTAGAGCCCCCTCCCACCCGTGCCCTCTCGCAGCCGTAGGCCATAGGCGCGGTATCTACCAACGTGTTGGGGCTTCTGGCCTACTTCTACCTCCGCGTCCAGCCATCTGACGACGCCGGAGACCTTCTCAACGAGACCCTCCTGATCCTGTGGCGCAAAAGATAGCGCTGCCGGGCGATGACACCGAAGCCAGAAGGTGGATGTACGGCGTGGCACGAAGGGTGCTGTCTACCCACCGACGTACCGAACGGCGACGCAGTGCACTCCACACCAAGCTCCGCACCGAACTCGGCGACAGCGTCGACCCAACCCACGATCTAGGAAGGGAGCGGAATTCTGTTCGGCGGTGGAGTCGCTCGACCCCCTCGATCAGGAGATCATCCGGCTCGTCTACTGGGATGGATTCAGCCTCGCCGAAACTTCTCGGCTGCTCGAGCTTCCCGAAGGAACGGTGCGCAGTCGACACGACCGAGCCCGAGCTTCTCTCGAGAAGAGCCTCGGCACCGCAGACGTTCGCGAACCGAGATAGCTGATCGCAGTTGGCATCATTCAGTCCCGCAGGCCGAACGGCTTGCGGTGATGGTCGGAGCCTCACCTCGCCGGCGGCGTGATCGAGGGATCCTCACCGAATAGCGCTCGGCTTCCGGCACGCGTTCGCAGCTGTCACCTTATGGTGCTCCAGACCCGCTGACGCGCAACTGCGGGTCCGCGCTCCCCGGCCGTCCCCGGGTCGCCTTCGTACCCCTTGCAGGGCCACCAAGGCCGGAGGGGTCGCTGGTGGAGTTGCGTGCACGTAGGTTTCGCTCTCGTGACCTTCTCCCTCGCGCGGCTTGCCTTGGTCGTCGTTGGGTGCATCGCCCTCGGAGTCGGAGTGGCGATGCTGCTGACCGCGGACCTGGGCTCAGACGGCTATTCCACGCTCGTGAACGGGGTGGCGATGGCGATTGGGGTCTCGTTCTTGTCGGCCAACCTCGTGGTCGGCGCACTCTTCCTCCTGCTGGCTGCCTCTCGCCGGGTCTATCCCGGCCTGGGGACCCTGGTGCAGGTGGTCGTGGTCGGACTCACAGTCTCGGCGCTGCTCACAGTTCTGGGGACTCCTGGCACGCTGCTTGGCCAGATCATGCTGCTGGCAGCTGCGTTCCCGGTGCTAGCTGTCGGCATCGCGGCCTATCTCGGAAGCCAGATGGGCGCAGGGCCGACCGAGGCGGCCGCACTTGCGTGGGATCCGCCTGTGCCATTCCGGTGGAGCTACAGCCTCGTCCAGGGCGGGGGCGCACTGGTGGGCTGGTTGCTCGGCGCCACAGTAGGTGGCGGAACGGTCGCGGTGATCCTGCTTCTTGGCCCTGCTGTCGACCTCGCAAGCCGACTGCTACGCCTTGATCTCAACCAACGCCCGGTTCACGACGACGTGCGCCCCTAAGTTTCTGGACTGCCCTCAATGCCGACAGCCGCAGCGGGTCGTCGACCCGTCGATGCGGCTTCCATGATCCGGCTCCTAGCGGAACAGGGGCCTCGATTGCAGGCAGCATCACCGCAAGCGGTTCGCCTACCGGAACCACGCGCTCTAAGCGGCACAGTCGGGCCTACGCAGCCGACTGATATACCCGTGCCTGATGGCGCTCGACACGACCGCCCCACGTCAGCACCAACACTGGACCGACGACTGGTACGAACAGCAACACGATGACCCCAAGCATTCCATGCGGCATCGTCGTCTTGCCCCTGAGGAGTTGAAGAAGCACGACCCCGATAAGCACGATGTGCAGCAGGCAAAGCGCGCTGAGACCGATCTCCAGCGAAGTCGGGGCGAGGGGGTCGAGTTCTTTGGCTTGGTCGGGCATGTCGTCGCTCTCGCTACTCATGGGGGCTTGGCCCGAGGACGATACTTGGGGCTCGCACCAGTCGGAGATTCGACGCCCGCGAACGCAAGCGTCGGACGCCCGGTCATCCGCAGATGCACACTCAGCGCGGCAGATCCGGGCGAGCGTAGCCGCCCTCAGTGCGGCAGAGTCGGGCGCGCTGCCGCTGACCAGAACGCCTGCCGCTGATGATCGGGCGGTTCGGAGGCGGCAACCCATCGCGCAGGCCGAACCTTTACAGGAGCGCTCTTGGCCCGGTCGATCTGGCCGTTGGCGAGACGTTCAGCTCGTTCGGCAACAGGTTCCTCGATCGCGGTGGCCAGCCTCGAAAATGCTCAGATGCCCGCGTAATAGTCACAGGTCATGTGTCCTTCGACGTTGCCTGCCTCATGTGCCTGATCTTGCTGGGCCGCGGATGGTGTGTCACCGATGTGTCACGAA
>JBBSKS010000066.1:0-12604 GCA_038256095.1 Actinomycetales bacterium
CGCACCTGGGAGGTTGCTCCCCGCGGTCCCTTGTTGCTGTGTGGTCTCGCCATCGCCTGCGGCAGCGCAGCGGCAAACTTCTTTGGTGCCTACCTCGCGACCTGGGCCTACGAGGTTGGACTGAGCGTTAGCCAGGCCGCAATGCTGATGTCCGTCGGGTCGGCCAGTTCGATCGTGGTGCGAGTGCTCGTGGGTATGAGTGCTGATCGGCGGCACGGTGACAACTTGGTGGTGGTTGCCGGCCAAATGGCTATCGGTGGCACCTGCCTGACGCTGATCGGTGCGGTCCACCAGCCATGGTCTGTCGTGACGTTCGGCATACTCACCTTCGCGCTGGGTTGGTCCTGGCCCGGCCTGCTGCTGTACGCCGTTTCCAGGGTGGGCAGGGACGCTCCTGGTCAGGCTTCCAGCGTGGTCCAGGCGGGGGCGTTCGTGGGTGGAGCAGTAGGCCCGGCCATGTTCGGCCTGGTCGTTGCCCAGGGCGGATTCACCACCGCGTGGTGGGCGGCGGCCGCGTCATTCTTGATTGCTGGCGCATTGATCATGCTGGCCCGACGCGGGTTTCGCCGCGACCTGGTGCGCCGGCCACCGGCGCAGCCATTCGGCTACGGCGGCGGCCGGACGGACCCGCGTTGGTTGACCCAGACAAAGTCGAAGGACGACGACTCAGATCACGAGACCTAAGGCGAAGGGCCCGACTACCACCGCGAACAACGTGATCAACAGAATGCCGACCACGTTGAGCACGGCACCACCACGGGCCATCTCCGAGATTTTGACCGCCCCGGTCCCGAACACGATCGCGTTCGGCGGGGTACCCACCGGCAGCATGAACGCACACGTCGCGGCGAGAGCAGCCGGTATCAGCAGCGTGAGCGGGTCCACTCCGATGCCCACGGCCACCCCTCCCAACACGGGTATGAAGGTCGCGGCGGTCGCAGTGTTGCTGGTGACCTCGGTAAGGAGGAGAACGATCGTCACCACGGCGGCCAGCAACAGCACGATGGGCAACGCTTCAAGCCCGCCGACTTGCGTGCCGAACCACTCGTCGAGCCCTGTGGCCGCGACTGCGGACGCCAAACTCAGCCCTCCGCCGAAGAGCAACAGCACGCCCCAAGGCAAGCCCTTCTCCGCGTCGTCCCACTCCAGAACCATCCGGCCTTTGCGGTCGCCGGGCAGGATGAACAACACCACGCCAGCACCAATGGCCACCACCGTGTCGTCCAGCGCGTCAAGCCACGGGAACTGATCGCCTAGACCGCCGATGCCCGCGAGAAGGCCTGGCACGATCCACAGGAAGGCGGCCCCGGCGAAGACCGCCAACACGGTCTTCTCGCCTTGACTCATCAGCCCAAGGTTCTTGATCTCGCCGTCGATCATTTCCTTGCCGCCGGGGATCTCCGTCAGGTTGAAGCGGAACATCACCCGCGTGATCAAGAGCCAGGCGATCGCAAGGAACACCACGACCAGCGGCACGCCGAGCATCATCCACTGGACGAAACCGATGTCCTGGCCCAACTCGTCGCTGACGTAACCCGCGACGATGGCGTTAGGCGGGCTACCGAGCAGTGTGCCCAGACCTCCGATAGAGGCAGCCCAGGCAATGGAGAGCACTAGCGCCACCCCGAAAAGGCGCACATCGGCATCCTCGATAACGTCGCTTACCGCTCGGCCTGAGGTCAGGTCTTCGTGGGCGGTGCCTTCGCCGCTGGTCTTGCTGCTGCTCTCGACCACAAGGGCTAGCACCGACATCGCAATCGGCAGCATCATCAACGTGGTGGCGGTGTTGGAGACCCACATCGACAAGAACGCCGTCGAGATCATCATCCCTAGGATGATTTGACGTGGATGTGTACCCACTTTGCTCAACGTCAACAGGGCGATGCGGCGGTGCAGGTTCCACTTCTGCATGGCGATGGCGATCAGGAATCCGCCGAGGAAGAGGAAGACGATTTTGTTGGCGTAAGGGGATGTCGCGTCCTCGACTTCAATGGCTGTCAGCAGAGGGAAGAGCACGATCGGGAGCAGCGACGTCACCGACAGCGGCAATGCCTCGGTCATCCACCAGACCGCCATGAGGGCCCCAATAGCGGCAACGATCCGACCGTCTTGCGACAGGTCCGCGCCGCCGAGAAGGAAATACACCGCCAGCGATAAGAGGAGGCCGAGCCCCCGGAACATCCACACTTTAGAGGGTGCCCTGGCGCTGTTGTTCTCGGTGGATGCGGACGATTCGTGCTTTGTCTCTGCGGAGTCCTGGCTCACGGCATACCTCACTTCGTTGTGGGATCGCCTGAACATAACACCGCAAGCGCTTCCCCGTCAGAGATACTTCTCAACGACACATAGTGTCGCAGCTACCTTGGCTTATTGGCGGTCAGTCGCTGGAGCCGTCGCCATGCACCGCTTGGGTGGCGTCGGCACTGTCAGCCCTGCGGTTTACGTTGGATCTGTGCCACCGACTTGCCCTGTAGCCCAGCTAGAAGAGATCAATCTCGATGTCCTCATCGTCGGGGCCGGGATCTCCGGTATCGACGTCGCCTGGCGCTTGAACGAGCGCCGCCCCCAGACGACATACCTGATCCTTGAGGCGCGCAGCGAGATCGGTGGCACGTGGGACCTCTTTCGGTATCCCGGCATTCGGTCCGACTCCGACATTGCGACCTTTGCGTTCCCGTTTGCTCCGTGGAGCGGCGATTCCGTGCTCGCCGGGGGCGCGCAGATCAAGGAGTATGTCGAGTCGACAGCCTCGCGGGCAGGTGTCACCGAGCGCATTCGCTTCGACACGTTGGTCCTTGATGCGTCGTGGTCCTCTACGGAGCAGCGCTGGACGGTCACCACCGAGGGGCCGACCGGTCGGCATACCTTGACGTGCTCGTTCTTGCATCTGGCCGCGGGCTACTACGACTACGCCTCGGGCTACCAGCCGGACTTCCCCGGACGCAAAGACTTCGCGGCTCCGTTCGTCCACCCCCAGCATTGGCCGGACAACCTGGACGTCACAGGCAAACGCATCGTCGTGATCGGGTCGGGCGCGACCGCCACGACGCTCATCCCAGCGTTGGCTAAGACCGCAGAACACGTGACCATGCTGCAGCGGACCCCGAGTTGGGTCGCATCCATGCCCAACCGTGATCGGCTCGACGAGAAACTCCGTCGCCGCCTTCCCGAGTCGCTGGCCTTTCGCGCCACCCGCACCAAGAACATCCTGTTCAACCAAGGCACCTACGCGCTCGCCCGACGTCAGCCGGCGCGATTTGCGGCCGGTCTGCGCTCGACCCTGAAGCGCGACCTGCCGGACGACGACTACCTCGATGCGCACTTCACGCCCGACTATCAGCCCTGGGACCAACGGGTATGCCGCATCCCTGATGGCGATCTGACCAAGGCCATCGCGACGGGCCGGGCCTCCGTCGTGACGGCCCGGATGGAATCACTCGTGGCGGGTGGCATCAAGCTGGAAGGCGGCGACGTCCTGCCCGCGGACGTGATTGTGTCCGCGACCGGTCTGCGTCTGCAGATGATGGGCGGCATCCGCTTGGACGTCGACGGCGAGGTGGTCGATCCGGCCACTCGCGTCGCCTACCGCGGGCTGATGCTCGAGCGGGTGCCCAACCTGATGTTCACCGTGGGCTACGTCAACTCGTCGTGGACCTTGCGCGGCGACCTCGTCGCGCGCTATTTGTGCCGGTTGCTCGACCTGATGGACCGCAAGGGGTATGCCGTCGCGGCACCCACTGAGGCTCCGCCGGGCGAGCGCCGACCTCTGCTTGATCTCAAAGCGGGATACGTCCTGCGCGCGTTAGACAGATTGCCGACGCTGGGGCCACGACGACCCTGGACCTACGCTCAGAATTACCTGGTCGAGGCGCCCGAGTTGCTGCACGGGTCGCTCACCATTGACATGCACTTCACGTCCACCCTCACCCCAGGAGTTCCGATGTCGTTGGCTTCGAGTCGCGTACCTCGTCGATACACGTTTGAAGGAGGCACCGCCGTGGTGACCGGCGCTGCCGGGGGGATCGGTGAGGCGTTAGCTCGGCAGCTCGCTGACCGTGGGAGCCATCTCGCGTTGGCCGATCGGCGAGCCGAGCCGCTCGAGGGGCTCGCTCGGCAATTGCGCATTGCGCACCCCGAGCTGACCATTACGACGCACGTCGTGGACCTCGCGCACCGAGACCAGGTGGCTGGATTGGCGGAGGCGGTGATGGCTGACCATCCCCAGATCACTCTGCTGATAAACAACGCCGGGGTGGCTCTCGGCGGTCGCTTCGATCAGATCAGCGATGAGGAGTTCGACTGGTTGCTGCAGATCAACCTCCACGCACCGATCGACTTGGTCCGCGGCTTTTTGCCTGCTCTTTCGGCTCGTCCCGGCAGTCATGTTGTGAACCTCTCGTCGCTGTTCGGTCTGGTCGCGCCCGGTGGCCAGTCGGCATACGTCACCAGCAAGTTCGGGTTGCGCGGATTCAGTCAAGCCTTGGCTCAGGACGTTGCGGGGCGTGGGATCAGCGTGACCTCGGTGCATCCAGGAGGCGTGAAGACGCGGATTGCGCAGGACTCACGCACCGGCAGCGGGCTCGATGAGGCTCAGGCCACGACGGGTCGAGATGCCTTCGAGAAGTTCTTGAGCATGGACCCGGCTCTGGCGGCTCACATCATCCTGCACGCCGTCGAGCGGCGCCGTCGCCGAGTGGTGGTGGGGCGTTCCGCCAAAGTCCTCGATGTGGTGGAGAGGATTCTCCCAACGGCCGGCGGCCGAGTGCTCTCAGCTGGGGCCAAGCGAGTCGAGCAGCACGCAGGTCCGCTTGCGCGTCACCGGCCCCGACAACGGCGACCCAGTCCTGATGATTCACGGGATTGGCCGCAGTTTGGACGACTGGGCCGAGCAACACGATCTACTCGACGGTGACCACAGAATCATCAGCCTCGACCTTCCTGGTTTTGGATATACAGCACCGATCGCCACCGGGATGGGGTTGGAATCGCTTGCGGACGCCGCTGTCGCGACACTCGACGCCCTGGGTGAAACCCGCCCAGTGCACCTGGTCGGCAACTCCCTTGGTGGCGCAATCGCCATGACAATGCGGGCACGCCGCCCCGATCGGGTGCGCTCCCTGGCCCTAACCTCCAGCGCGGGATTCGGCGCCGAGGTCACCCCCGCCTTGCGCATCATCTCGCTCAACGGCTTGGGCCCATGGCTGCTCGCTCGAAACTCCCGCACCAGCACCACCCGGGTCGAGCGGTCCTTGTATGCCGACCCGACGCTGGCCACCGACGCACGAGTTGATCTCGCGTTGGAGCTCGCGGCCGTCCCCGGGCGAGCCACATCGTTCCGCCGAGCACTGTTGTCCATCGGCGGCATCCGGGGAACCAAGAAGCAGTGGCGCGCAGACCTCCTTCGAGCTATGGCCGCCGACCCCGTTCCGACGCTCATCATCTGGGGCGCCCAGGATGTGGTGCTCCCGGCCGCACACCTCGAAGCAGCCGCGCAGGCTTTCCCCCACGCCCGCACAGTGCTGCTGCCCGACACCGGGCACATGGCCCAAGCCGAGCAACCCGAAGAGGTCGCCCGCCTGATCACTGAACTGTGGGAATCACTCCCATAGCCCGATGGGGTCGCGCGACTTCAGGCGCCTCACACGCGGATGACCTCGAGCGCGCCGATCTCAGCAAGGACATTAAAATGTGGATCTTGGGTGAGGACCGGGACTTGATGCACCAGGGCGGTCGCGGCAATCCACAGGTCATTGACAGTGATCGTCCGACCAGCTTCATGCAAACGAACGCGCAGTTGCGCCCATTGCGCAGCGACCGCCTTGTCAATAGGCAATGGCTGGATGGCCGCGAGGCTACTAACCGTCTCTAGTCGCTGCGAACGCGTTGCCGTATTAGCAGCAGCGAGAACACCCGCTTGAAGCTCGCCCAGAGTCACAACCGACCTGATCCAGCACGTCTTTAGTGTGGTTCCGCAAATCGCGAGAGGCTACGGTAGGCATGTGCGCAAGTGTGGCTTTCTTGCCACAGTAGCTATCTAGTGTGCCACTCTTCCGCGTATCCAGGTGTCCTTTCAGCGCTCATAGGCACAAGTATGCCGACGCCCCCGAGGGTGCATCGGCATACTCAATCGCGTAAGTATTAGACCTTGATCGTGGCCGTGTCGATGACGAAGCGGTAGCGCACGTCGGAGTTGACGACGCGGTCGTAGGCGTCGTCAACCTCATCGGCGCCAATCACTTCAATCTCGGCGCCGATGCCGTGCTCGGCTGCGACTTCGAGCATTTCTTGCGTCTCTGCGATACCGCCGATCATCGTGCCCGCCATCACCTTGCCGCCAGCCAGCAGCGAGAAGGCACTGAACTCACACGGCTCGCTGGGTCCACCGACGTTGACCATCGCGCCATTCGGCTTCAGCGTCGCGAGGTAGGAGTCGAGCGGCAGGTTCGCGCTGACGGTGTTGATGATGACGTCGAATGTCGAAGCCAGATCCTTGAAGGTCGACTCCTCCGAGGTGGAGAGGTGATCAACCGCGCCGTAGCGCAGGCTGTCATCTTTCTTCGACGTGGTCCGGCTCAGCACCGTGACCTCAGCGCCGAGAGCGACCGCAAACTTCACCGCTACGTGACCAAGACCGCCCATGCCGACCACGGCAACCTTGCTGCCCTGACCGACGCCCCAGCGCTTGAGCGGGCTGTAGGTCGTGATGCCGGCGCACAGCAGCGGCGCGGCCACATCCAACTCGATGGAGTCGGGGATGCCGACCACGAAGGCATCGCGGACCACGACCTGTTGGCTGTAGCCACCCTTGGTCTCTTCGCCGTCGAACCCCTTGCCGTTGTACGTCATCACTGCGCCCTTGGTGCAGAACTGCTCTTGATCTTGTTTGCAGTACTCACATTCACCACACGAGTCGACCATGCAGCCCACCCCAACTCGATCTCCGACTTTGTGCGCGGTGACGTCGTCACCGACCGCTGAAACGGTGCCGGCGATTTCGTGACCGGGGACCATCGGGAAGATGGCGCTCCCCCACTCCTCGCGGACCTGGTGGATGTCGCTGTGGCAGATCCCGGCATACGCGATGTCGATCAAAACGTCGTCGGCGCGAAGCTCGCGGAGATCGATGGTTTCGGCCTTCAGCGGGGCTCCGGCGCTTGCGGTAGACAGTGCAGCAGTGTGCGACATACAACTCCTAGATATCGGTGAACTGACCTAGTGATAAGGGTCGAAGTGATCGAGGTATTCCATAGAGCAGGCATGGGTCGACCCGCAGGTTGCGTCGCTTGAGAAGACGCACCAGATGGACAAATTCTGGCCCTGCGGGTCGCGGTGGCTCGAATGGATTCGCCACACGGTCCGCACCGTTTGCGGGAACGGCGTCGGGTCACCGCATTAGCGGCGAGCCACCTCACATGTCCGAAGAATGTTCATGAAGTCGGACCACCTCCTTTCCTGTGTGTTAACCACGCTAGTGAGCGCCGCGAGCCTCGGCAACCGATTTATTGCCGATGGTCTTGGGCTAGGGAGCGGCGCAAACACGTGGCCACCATCACCAGGCGCGTAGACTGCGCACGCGACACGAAGTCGAAGTCCGGTTCAGCCCGGCACTGTCCCGCAACGGTCAAGCCGCCCCCTCGTGAGGGCGGACGAGTCCGATCTCACTTCGCGCCGCAGGACCACACACCCTCGAGGATCAGGGTCGGTTCGGTCGGCGTCCCCGTCGTTCGAGCATTCTCTCCTCGACCGACAGGAGGACACCCATGAAGATTTCCCGTTCTCTCGCCCTGGCCTTCACCGTGCTGCTCGGTGTCTCGGCCTGCAGCAGCGATGAATCAACCGGCTCTCCCACCACCGATGCAGGTAGCACCGACGAGGTTGGCGCCACCAGCGCGGGTCCACCTTCCAGCGACTTCCCGGTCACCATCGAGTCCGACGCCGGCACCTTCACCCTCGAAGATGCTCCGCAAAAGATCGTCTCCCTCTCGCCCTCGGCGACTGAGATTCTCTTCGCTATTGGGGCGGGTGACCAGGTTGTCGCAGCCGACGCCTTCTCGACATACCCCGAGGAAGCGCCAACCACAGAACTATCCGGTTTCGAACCCAACGTCGAGGCCATTACCGAGTACAACCCCGATCTGGTGGTTATCTCCAACGACTCCAACGACCTCGTCGCCTCGCTGACCGAGCTTGAGATCCCCGTGATCATCAATGCGGCACCCGCCGACATTGAGAGTGGGTATGCCGGCATGGCCGAGCTCGGCGTAGCCACCGGTCGCGCAGACGAGACGGCAACGGCGGTCGCCGACATTCGCGCTCAGGTCGAGGAAGCGCTCGCCAGTGTCGACGATGTTGGCGACGAGCCGGTCCGCGTCTATCACGAGCTCGATGACACCTACTTCACCGTCAGCCAGTACGGTTTCGTCGGCTCGATCTACACCGAGATGGGCGCGGTCAACGTTGGCGATGAGGCCGACGCCGACAAAACCGGCTTCCCGCAGATGACCGAAGAAGCGATCATCGCCGCCGACCCGCAGATCATCGTCATCACCGACGAGGTCGACTACACCGCTGCGGATGTCGCCGCTCGCCCCGGTTGGGAAGACGTCACGGCAGTCCGCGAAGGAAACATCGTCACAGTGGATTCCGACATCGCCTCGCGCTGGGGACCGCGCCTGCCGGAGTTCATCGATGTCGCAGCTGACGCGATCTCGTCTGCGGCTGCGCCAGCCAACTAACACCCCTGACATGCTCACTACCAGCACTACTCGCGCGGTCGACCCCGTCGAGCGCGCGGCCGCCAGGGCCTTCACCCTGACGAAGCCCGCAATCGTCGGGGCAGTGACCATGCTGCTGGTGGTGGGCTTGCTCAGTGCGAGCAGCGGTGCGGCTGGGTTGCCGCTACGAGGAGTGCTCCTGACGCTGCTTGATGCCGTCCCCGGCATCACCGCGGACTCGGGGCTCAGCACCCAACAAGAAGCCATCCTTTTTAGCATTCGTCTGCCCCGGATGGTCTTGGGCATGCTTGTCGGCGCGTCCCTGGGGATGGCCGGGGCCGCCTTTCAGGGGGTCTTCCGCAACCCGCTAGCCGACCCCTACCTCCTTGGCGTTTCGGCTGGGGCAGGCTTTGGAGCGGTCTTGGCTCTCGGGTTCGGGCTCGACCTGGGGTGGGGGCCGTTTGCCGCGGTTCCCGCCGCTGCGTTCGTCGGTGCGTTGGTTGCCGTCTCGGCTTCGGCCCTGGTGGCCCGCGGTTCGTTCAGTTCCCCCGCCACCTTGTTGCTGTCGGGGGTCGCGATGGCCGCCCTCTTTTCAGCGATGCAGACCTACGCACTACAAAAACTCGACGAGACCCGCGCCCGCGAAGTCCTATCCTGGCTCTTTGGCCGGCTCGCCACCAGCGGCTGGGAGCAGGTCTGGGTCCTGGCGCCCTACGTCGTCGTCTGCGGTGGCGTGCTGGTGCTGCACAGGCGACACCTCGACGTCATGCGGATGGGCGACGACGAGGCTCGCGCGCTCGGGCTCGACCCCGCTCGGTCACGGCTCATCGTCATCATTGCCGCCACCTTGCTGACTGCCGCTGCGGTTTCCGTCAGCGGCCTGATTGCCTTCGTCGGGTTGGTGGTGCCGCACATCGTCCGCCTGACCACCAGCCACAGTTATCGCGTGATCCTGCCCCTGTCGGCGCTGTTCGGGGCCTCCTTCCTCGCGTTTGTGGACATCGGCGCTCGCACGCTGGTCGCGCCCTCGGAACTGCCCGTCGGAATCATCACCGCCCTGGTCGGGGCTCCCTTCTTCGCTTTTGTGCTCCGTCGCTCACGCAAGATGGACGTATGAAGGCGCTGCAGTGAAAGCGCTCGAGTCGCCTGCCGCTCTGTCGGCCCGCGACCTGCACGTTGCCTACGGCGCTAAGACCGTGCTCGATAGTGTCGATCTCGACCTTCACCCAGGCGAATGGTTGGGCGTCATTGGCCCCAACGGTGCCGGTAAATCCACCCTGCTGCGCACGTTGGCTGGGCTGACCGAGCACCGTGGTCAGGTGCTCGCGGGATCGGCTGCACCCAAGGCGACCGATATTTCGCTGATGCCCCAAGCCCCGATGCTGCCGGAAGGCATGTCGGTGATGGAGTACGTCTTGCTGGGCCGCACCGCCCACTTGGGTTGGCTCTCGAGTGAATCTAAAGCCGACCGGGACGTTGCCGTTGCGGTGTTACGCCGCCTAAATCTGGCCGAATTTGCCGGGCGCCCGGTGCGGTCGCTGTCGGGCGGCGAAGCCCAACGTGTGGTCGTGGCCCGGGCGATTGCCCAACAGGCCCCAGTTCTCTTGCTCGACGAGCCGACCTCGGCGCTCGACTTGGGCCACCAGATGGCGGTGCTCGAACTGGTGGACGACCTTCGGCATACGGACGGGTTGAGTGTGGTCGCGGCGATGCATGATCTGACTACCGCCGCCCGCTTCTCGGACCGCCTTGTCTTGCTGCACCACGGCAAGCGCGTCGTGACCGGCACCCCGGCAGAGGTGCTCAGGCCCGAGTTGCTCAGCGATATTTACGGGACAGATTTAACCGTGCGGATGATCGACGGCGAGCGCGTGGTGCTGCCGGGGCCGCGATCGCATGCGCACCGCACACGCGTCTCGTGACCCCCTTGGAGATGGTCGGGCCAGGTCCCGGCCACCGCGGCGCGCTGTGTTGGCGCTTCGCCGAACCCGTCGCGATGCTCTCGTCAGCCTCAGTCGGGGGTGGGCTTGGCGTCATCTCCTGGCTGCTCAATGTCGGCGTTCACAAGAGCTACGCCAGGATGGATCTCGATGTCCACGCGGGTGAAGTCGCGGGCAGCTTCGACCTCGACGGCCACGGTGCCACCCTGCTGACTGCTGCCGATGTGACGCGCGTGCAGACCCGGGTTGAGGAAGACGTCCGAGCCGATGCCACCGTTGGAATCACGTCACCCACCTGGGCTGCCGATCGCACCGGCGGATTCACCCCGTGGGCCCCTGGAACGATCAACATCGTCGTGCAACTGCCCGTCCGCCTTCCCGATGCGGCGCTGGTCAACATCGTGATGACCGTGACCGAGGCCAAAACTCAAGCCCTCACCGAAGCGGGTGTTCCCGGCACCGGGACAGCCAGCGATGCGGTCGCGATCACCTGCCCCACCTCAGGAGCCGGTGACATGTTTGGCGGGCCGCGTTCGCTGTGGGGCGGCCGGGCTGCGCTCGCGGTGTATGACGCCGTGTTGGCTGGATCAGCCGAGTGGGCTTCGGCCCGCAGTTGACTTGTGGGGCGTGACCCCAACCACACCGTGAAGCTGTCAGGCGTACCGGTCCCAAGCGGTCTCGGGCATCTTCAGGCTTGGCTCGACCAGGCCAAGTTCGACGCCCTTGACCAGTAGTTGCACTCGGTCTCGAGCGCCGAGGCGATCGCACGCCTTGCCCAGGTGCAATTAGGCGTCGTTATCGTCACCTCTGAGTACACCGACGGCACCATGGCACAGACACTGCTGGCTGGTCGCTATCCGTGCCGCATTTACGCTGCCGAGGCCTCAGCCGGCCTTCTTTTCGGGATCCTGTTGGCTGCAGCAAGGCTTGAGCCAACCCGCCGCATAGGCGCGATATGGGCCTGCCATAGCGTCTCGTCGGCGAGCAGGTTCCCGACCCCGGCGATCACCGACTGATCCAACAACCGAGCCTTGACGTAGGCCCGGCCCCGCGACATACGGTCGGCGAAATCGGCCTGCGTCACCTGTTCTGCGTCCGGCCCGAGCGCCTCGAGGGGTGGGTCAAGACGGACCCGACCGAGGCGCCTCTTGTCGAACAGCCGCAGCGTCCCAACGTCCTCGAAAGTCAGCGTGAAGCGGTCCCATTCGGGCTTGAGGTCCGGCGAGTTCGCGCCTTTGCCGTATCCGCCACCGTCCCAGTCGCCGCCCTCGGTGCTCTCGTGATGGGGTTGGCTGATGATGATGCGACCGCTCATCCCCAGGCGTATGCCAAGGTCCGGCCCCGCTGCCGCTCACCTTCGAGCGGGGACGTTTCAACCCACATCGACTTGCCCTGACGGCGAGCCGCCGTGATCTCGCGCCCCACCAAAGCCGAGCTGATGTCGCCCGGGGCGTGCGGACGACATACCCAGTTGTCGTTGTCGTCCACCCCCGTGACGCGACGACCTAGCGCCGCCCGCTCAATCGTGACGCGGGCACTTTCGACCTCGGGCAGTTCGGGCATACGGGAGAGTCTGACCGACGAGGAAATTTACGCAACGAGGCGTCCCGGTGGCCTGGCCCACACCATCACCAAGAGCCACGCCGCTCCGGCGATTGCGGAAGCCACAGCCCACCCGCCGAGCACGTCCGAGAACCAGTGATACCCGAGGTACATGCGGCTCACACCCATCGCGACGGCTGCGAGCAGCGCGACCAACACCATCGCGATCTGGGCCGCCCGAGCCGAGATTGAGACGATCAGGATGCCTGTGGCGACCGCGAGAAACACGGCCGAATTCAACGTGTGCCCGGACGGGAACGCACCGGAGTCACTCACGGTGCCGATCAGGTCGGCAGTGTCCGGCCGGGCCCTGCCGACCGCCGCTTTGGTCAGGTTGGTCAGCGTCCA
>JBBSKS010000067.1:0-12434 GCA_038256095.1 Actinomycetales bacterium
CGACACAGCGCATCAAGATCGCCGGGGACGCCGCCGACCACCTCAGACGGCGCGGGCAGCGAGCCGTCGCTGCGCCGACGGGCGGGTCGCAGGGCTTCAATCTCCTCGCCCGGCCAGCGGCCTGTGAGCGCGGTGTAGAGCAGGGACAGCAGGTCCGTGGTGTCGATGCCGGACGCTTCGGTGGCCGAGATCTCGTCGGTCTGTTCGATGGCCGCTGCCACGCCGACCCCAGAGATCTTGATGCTGCCCTCGCTGGTGCGCAACACCGCATGTGGGTTGAGGTAGAGGTGGTGCAGGCCACGGCGACGCGCCGACTCCATGCCTGAGGCGGCTTCACCGACGATCCGCCGAGCCTCTTCGGCGGCTAACGGTTGATCGGCCACCAAAGACGCCAACGACTCGGCGTCGCTCAATCCCTCTTCGACGATCCAGCAGACCCCGTCGGAAAGCCCGACGTCTAGGACTCGAACCAACCGAGGGTCGTCCACGCCCGCCGTGCGGCGAGCGCCGTCGAGGACCGCGTGGGCCATATCTTCGTGCTTGCCGCTGGCCGGCAACGCTGTCACGGCCACAAGCCGGTCGAGAGTCTGGTCGTGGGCAGACCAGTAGTCCAGGGTGTCGTCGCGCCGGGCGAGTAACTCCTCGAGGGCATAGCGACCCCCCAAGACCGTGCCGGTATCGATGCCGTGCACCATGGGCTCCTTGCTCAGTTCGCGTTCCGAGTCAGACCAGTCCAAGACTAGTGGTGAGGGCTTGCTATCGGAGCCTGTTGGGGTGGGCGTCGGTGAGTCTTTGACCGCAATCGGCTTGCCACGCCGCAGGCGCCGGGTGAGCGGGGTGAGCACTTCGGACAGTTCGCGGACTCCGAGCCGGTGCGCCAGCGCGCCGTAGAGCCCGAAGAACACCACCCCGCACACGCCGAGGGTGATCAATGCGGCAACTTTGCCGTCAAGAAGTGAGTTCAACCCGAGCTGTATGCCGAGGGTTGGCACAGCGGCGATCAGCGAAGCCGCGAAGGCGCCGAGGTAGGTGCGGCGCACATCGCTCATGTCCGGGGAGCCGATGCGCCGACGCACCCAGATGACGGCCAGCGTGGCGGCCACGATCTGCCCGGCGGACTGTCCAGCGGCGATCCCCAAAGCGGTGAGGTCGTTGGGCAAGAAAAAGGCGCCGATGATGGCCGTCACCGAGACGGCGGTAATCGCCACTTGCAACTGGAAGGGGGGTCGACCCTCTTGGTATGCGTGGAACACGCGTTGGGACAGCAAGTAGATCCCGTAGGGCACCAGGCCGATGAGGAGGATCATCAGGATCAAGGCAATGGCGTTGGTGGCCGCCGGGCCGGTGAGGATGAAGAGCAAGGCCGTGATTTGCGGCGCGAGGATCATCATGCCCACCGCGATGGGCACCATGGCGGTTGCCAGGAGACGCAATCCTCGCCTGTACTGCTCGGCAAGCAACGGCTGATTGTCGGCTGCGGCCGCTCGAGACAGGCTGGGCAGCATGGCTGTCAGCAGTGACGTGGCGATCAGCGAGTGCGGCAGGATGAACAGCAGGAAGGCGTTCGCGTAGGCGGCAAGGCCGGGCACGCCTTTGACGCCGTCGGTCGCCTCGTTGAGGACGTTGGTCGAGAGCAGTAGCCCGGCCTGGGAGATGGCGATGATGGCCAGCGTCCATATCGCCATCTGCGACGCAGAACGCAACCCCACACCGCGAAATCCCCACCGGGGGCGATAGCGAAATCCGCTGCGGCGCACAGGCTCGACCAGCACGGCTGCCTGCACCACGATTCCCAAAGTGGCGGTGCCGGCCAAGAGCCAGATCATGGAGGTGGTCCAGTCGCCGAGCGAAATGGTGCCGGCGTCGGGGTAGGTGAAGCTGAAAACGATGAGCCCCGCGATCGCCACAAAGTTGCTGGCCACCGGTGCCCACATGTACCAGCCGAATTTTTCCTGGGCGTTCAGGATCTGGCCCAGCAGGGCGTAGATCCCATAAAACAGGATTTGGGGGAGACAGAGGTAGGCCAGCGCCACAGCAAGCGCCAGTTGATCGCCGCTCCAGCTCCAGGCATAGACCTTGGTGAGAACCCAGCCACCGGCCGTGGCGACGACGGTGATGGCAACCATTGCGGCCAAGGCCAGCGTGATCAGGCGGTCGGTGAGATCGCGGCCCTTATCCTCTCGAGCCAGGGCACGCGTCAGTTGTGGCACGAACACCACATTGAGCACGCCGCCAGCGAGTAAGAGGTAAATGGTGTTGGGAAGCGTGTTGGCGTTTTGCCAGGCGTCGGCGGCTTGGCTAATGGGGCTAATAACACCCGCAAGCAAAGCCACACGAACGAGGCCCAGAATGCGCGAAACGAGTGTCCCTGACGCCATCAAGGCACTGGATCTGGCTAACGAAGACGACGAATTGGCCTTACCGGCATTCGGCTTCTTGGCCTCGGGCTGCTCGGGTGAGGGCCCATGCGGCTCACTCATGCGGGCCCCTGCTCAGCGGTGGCGGCAGGTCGGCGCAATGCCCTGGTCAAGCCCAAGATGAGGATCACCCCGGCCACCCCACCGAGCACCCAGTAGATCCAGATCCCGGTGGGGCGTACCTGCACCTCAACCTCTTGAATCTCCCCGATCATCAGCCCGCTGGGCGTTGACAAGGTCGCCCGCACCGGCACCTCACCGGCAGCGACCGCACGCGCCCTGAACTGGACGTTTGCCCTGCTCTGAGCCCCAATATTGATGGGCGTCGGTTGATCGATGATGCGCAGCCGCCCGTTGCCGGGGGTAAGGGTGAGTTGAAGGTCCTGCACAGCGACCGGGAGGTCGTTAACGATGGTGATCTGGATCAAGCCTTCCTGGGCTAAAAAGTTGACGGTGGTGGGGTTGATGTGCACGCCGTCGATAACGATCTTGACCTGAGATTCCAACTCCGCCAACGGCACCACCCACTCATCGGGGTTGCCGCGCCAGCGGGTCGAATACAAGCCGTTGAGCACGGGCTGCCAGCGCTGCACGGCGACCGCGTTCGGCAGTATCCCGCTCAACTGGCTCAACGTGTCACGAACACCTTCGATCCGGTCAATGTCGACCAGCGACAGGGGACTGGGCGCGGGACTGGGACTAGTGGTGGTGGTGAGTGTGCCCTCAGCGTCGTTCGAGGTGCTGGGGCTGCTTGCGGAACTAGCGTCGTCAATCAACGTTGCAGCGGGCACCTGCGTGACCCACGGAGCCGATCGCAACGCAGCGCCTAGGTCGCTCACGGTGTCAGCCTCAATGGGGGTGCCACGACCGGGGGCGACGACGACGGACCCTGGGTCGGCCGGCGTGCGCTGATATCGAGCCAACGTGTAGCCCAAAACGGCCTGAATGTGCTCGGCATCAGCGCTCGACGTCGGCATGGTGCTCACGAGGTCACTCAGCCGCTCGTCATAACCCAACAGCGTGAGCTCGCCGGTGGTCGTGGTGCGCCGCGTGGTTGGCTGCCGGTCGAGGCCAGATGCATCCGCAAAAGTTGATCGAGGCACCACGAGCGTCGACAAGGGCACGTCCGACTCCAGACCGTGCACCGCATCGAGCTTCGCAGCATCAATCTGAGACCACAATGGCCACCCGACGTCGTGGCGTCCGCGATCAACAAGAGAGTCAGCCTCAAGGACCGAGGGTGGGAGATCGGCGCTCAGCACGTCCTCGACCACCTGCGCATCAACGTCTAGATCGACCAATGCAGCGAGGTCGGGATCGGCCACGGGTAGCCACCACACTTGCTCACTGGGCACCCTGGCAAGACGGTTTTGCAGCCTGGCTTCAGCTTCTTGAATGGGCGTGGAGTCCTCGGGGAGCTCGACGAGGTCCTCGGGATCGTCAGTGGTGTTTTGTTCGTCGCCGGTCGCCAACGGAGCCTGGGTGGGTGAGGGCGCCTGCGTGGGGGACGCGGAGAGTGAGGCGCTCGGCTCGGCAGGTGTGGGCTCCGTAGCGGTGGGTTCGGTACCGGTAGGTTCGATGGCAGTAGGCAATGGAATCTGCTCCGTTGGCGCGGCGGCCGAAATGTCGGCGGCAGAGGCCGACGGCACCAGTAGCGCCGGGTCCACCACGAAGGTCGGGTTGTAGCGCCGCAGACCGTCAAGCCAGGCGCGAGCCGGAGAGTTTTGGCCGACCACGTCGAGCCACGCGTCGGTGCGCATCGGTCCTGGCGTCGAGGTCAGGAACGGCTCGGGGGGCACGGTCAGCGGAACCACCCACGAAAGCTGAAGTGGCGTCGCGGGGGGCGACGCGGCATACCAAGGCAGGATTGTATGGGTGCTGCCCAGGATCGTGCCGTCGTCCGCCGTGATGTCGATGAGCAGGGGCAGCGAGGCAAACGAGAAGGGGGGAGAGATGCTGCCCGCGGGGATCGTGAGGGTGAATTCAGCGCTCTGACCCGGCATCAGACGCTGTGAGAGTGCCCGGCGCCCCACTTCTTCGGGGGCAATCAACGCTTGGTCCCCGTCCAGCCACGCCTCGAGAGCTTCCGGGGTGTCCAAGGCGAGGTCTTGGGTGCTCACCTGGGCTGATTCAAGGGTGACGAAACTGCTGGACACGTTCTCGACAGAGCCCACCAGAGACACGGTTTGGCCGGGCTTGGCCACGGCGGGTGAGACTTGATCGAAGGTGATCTGCACGGGACTGCCGCTGGCCTGCGCCTGCACTAGATTGGCGCTGCTGGCCATAGGAGCCACACCAGCGATGGTCAGCACGAGGGACAACAGCACGGTGACCGCGCAGATGGGTATGCCGAATGGCCCGTTGCGCGAACGGGGCAGAGATCTGCTGCGGGTCACCAGGTCTGGGTCGATTCGCGCGGCTATGAGCTACCGACGAGGCGTAGCCTGGCTAACGCAGCGATCCGCCGCTCGTTGGGGAAGGTCAGTCTCTGTTCGGCCTCGTCGAGGAACACCCAGGCGGCGTCGATGGCTTCGTGGTCGGGATCGTTCTCGATTGTCAACGAACCACCGGTGGCCTCTAACAGGTAGTGGTAGACCATCTTGTGCACCCGGTGCTGCGGCGTCGTGAACCAGTACTCGATGGTCCCGAGGGTCACCAGCGAACGGCCAATGATGCCGGTCTCCTCAGCGACCTCGCGCTCCGCCGTCTGCGCGAGGGTTTCGCCGGCCTCGACGTGGCCTTTGGGCAGGCACCACTCGATGCGCTCGCTGCGATTGCGACGCGCGATCAACGGGACGCGCGCCTTCCCCCGGAAAACGTCGACCATGACGCCCCCTGCAGACGTCTCATGCAGCGCGACGGCACGCCGGGCGGGGCGGGCCGGCCGAGGGGCGATGGTCATCGGGCTACTGTATCGACCGAGCCTTGAATGAAGGGGTCGCAACGACGTTGATCGGTAAAGCAGCACTGAGCGCCACCGTGGAATGTGCCGCACAGGCCGCGCCTATGCCGTGTCGTGCTCGCGCGTGCGTAAGGTAGGGGATCGTGTCTGAACCCGCTTCCCACGCCGACATGCTGGCCCAATCGGTGCAGCATCTAACTCCGATTCTGGACTCGGTGAGCGATTTAAGCCTTGCCTTCGCTGACGCTGGGCATGAGTTTGCCCTGGTGGGTGGGCCAGTGCGCGACGCGTTCTTGGGACGGACGTCGCCGGACTTGGACTTCACGACGTCGGCTCGGCCTGAGCAGATCGAGCCGATCTTGTCTCGCTGGGCTGATCACACGTGGGACGTTGGCCGAGCCTTCGGCACCATCGGCGGTCGACGCGGTGAGTCGATGGTCGAGATCACGACCTACCGGGCCGACGCCTACGACGAGCAGTCCCGCAAGCCCATCGTGGCCTTCGGTGATTCGCTGACCGATGACCTGGTGCGGCGCGACTTCACCATCAACGCGATGGCGTTGCAGTTACCAGAGCGCGTCTTTGTCGACCCCCACGGCGGCCTCGATGACCTTTCGGCGATGTTGCTGCGCACACCGCATACCCCGGATGTGTCGTTTTCGGACGACCCGCTGCGGATGATGCGAGCCGCCCGATTTGCCTCGACCTTGGGGGTGCACGTCTCGATCTCGGTCGCCGAGGCGATGACCGACATGGCGGAGCGCTTGTCGATCGTGTCGGCCGAGCGGGTGCGCGACGAGCTCAACAAGCTCCTCATGGGCGCCGACCCTCGGGCCGGGCTGGAGTTGATGGTGGACACCGGGTTGGCGGCGGTCGTGCTGCCCGAGATTCCTGCCCTGCAACTCGAGGTCGACGAGCACCACCGGCACAAAGACGTCTACGAGCACTCGCTTCAGGTCTTGGAGCAGGCGATCGCCCTCGAGAGCCCTGCTGACGCCGACGGACCCGATGACCTGCCCGGCCCCAACCTGGTGTTGCGGCTGGCCGCCCTGCTGCACGACATCGGCAAGCCGGCGACCAGGCGTTTCGAGGGTGGCGGCGGGGTGAGCTTCCACCATCACGAGATGGTCGGGGCCAAACTGACGCGGGCCCGGATGCGCGCTCTGCGTTACGACAAGGACACCACCAAAGCGGTATCTCGGTTGGTCGAGTTGCACCTGCGCTTTCATGGGTATGGCGGCGGCGAGTGGACCGACTCCGCGGTGCGCAGATACATCACGGACGCCGGTCCGCTGCTGGGCCACTTGCATCGCCTGACTCGCGCGGACTGCACCACGCGCAACCAGCGCAAAGCGGCAAAACTCTCCGCGACGTATGACGACCTGGAGCGTCGCATCGACATGCTGCGGTCACAGGAAGAGATGGAGGCAATTCGCCCAGAGCTCAACGGCAACGAGATCGCGCAGATCCTAGGCATTAAGCCTGGCCCCGTTCTCGGCAAGGCCTACAAACACCTGCTCTGGGTGCGAATGGAGCACGGCGAAGTAGGCCGCGAGGAGGCTACTGCACGCTTGGTGCAGTGGTGGGCTGAGCAGCAACAGTCACGTTCTTGACCGGTTGCGTTGTCTTGAGCGGGCGGTGTGTCCACACGCTCAACAGCACCCAGGACCACATCACGGCGCGGGCCGCGATGGCCACCGAGTAGGCGTCGCCAGGCAGTCCGCGACCGGGGTCTGCGGTGAAGCCGATGTGCAGCCAGACGGCTTCGAAGTGCACGATCTCGGCGGCGGCCCAGATGAGATGGTCGCGCCACGGCAGGGTGCTCAACGCCAAAAATGGCAACACCCAGAGGCCGGTCTGCACCGACACTGACTTCGCGGTGAGCATCACGATCAGCATCATCGGGGCGGCGACGGCGACCACGGTGTGCGCGCCGACGTATGCCGTGTCACCGGATGCCGGCAGCGCGCGCCTGACCAACCACCAGCCGACGAGCATCGCAACAACCCACCCGCCCAAGGACAGCGCGATCGCGCCGGCGGTGCTGAGCGCCATCCCGTTGAGGCTGGGGACCAACGACAGCGCACCGTTTCCAGGAGCGCTGGAGAGGTATCGCCGCGGCGCGGTCAGCAGCGGATCGCCGACGATCAGGAGCAACGGTACGTAGATGACCATCGCGCCCAGCGCGGCCGAGACGAGGACCTGCATGCCTTGGTGGGTGCGCCCGCTGCGGTGGACCAAGAGCAGGATCGCCAGCACAAAAATCAAGGGAAACGGACGGAAGAGGAACGCGAGCCCGAGCAAGACGCCGCACGAAATCGGGTGGTGACGGTGCCAGGCCCAGAGCGCCCAGATCACCAGCACAATGGCGAACAAGTCGACGGACACCAGAGCCAACACGGCAATCACCGGGCTGACGGCGAAGTGCGCGGCCTGCCAGGGACGCTGCGGTTGGATCGCGACCAGGGCCAGAACCCCCGCCGCGATCAGGATCATGGCGATCAGGGCCCACAGACCGAAGATCCACTGCTGTGCGGTGAGGTCACCGCCAGAATGCGGGGAGATCAGGGACATCGCCCACATCACCAGGCCGCCCCCTAGGGGCTGGTCGGTCGGATTCTCGCCCGAGTAGGGCAACGACCGGTCGGCAAGCCCAGAACTGACGTTGACGACCACGATGTCGGAATAGCAGGCCCGCCAGAACTGGTCTGGATCGACCCAGCCCTTGACGAGACAGTGCCCTTTTTGGAAGACACCGAGCGCCAGCATTGCCGCCCCCATGACCATCAGGGCCGAGGCGACTCCAGCTGCCCCTCGGGCTCCGATCACGGCATACCGGCCCACTGGCCCCCCGATCACCGTGCTGGCAACCCTGACGAGCGGGTCAGTGCGAGCGGGGGTGAGGTCAGCCGCCATCGTCAGGGTTTGCGTCGGCAGCACCGCCATCGCCGCCACCGTCGCCCTGGCCTCCACCTTGGTCCCCGCCGCCGTTGCCCTCGCCCGCGTCATTGTCGCCCGCGTCATTGTCGGGTGCAGGCTCAGGTGCCGGTTCAGGCTCGGGCGCAGGCTCAGGTGCCGGTTCAGGCTCGGGTGCAGGCTCAGGTGCCGGTTCAGGCTCGGGTGCAGACTCAGGCTCGGGCTCTGGTTCGGGCGCCGGTTCAGGTTCGGGCTCGGGCTCTGGTTCGGGCGCCGGTTCAGGTTCGGGCTCGGCGGGTGGTTCCGGGTCCGTCGGCTCCTCTTCGATTGGTTCGGCTTCCTCGGTGGGCTCGTCCGTCTCGGTCGGCTCTTCGGTTTCCGTCTCGGTGGGCTCCGGGGTCGTTTCTTCGACACGCTGCGTCGGCGCCGGTGTAGGCGCGGGAGCGGGGGTCGGATCCTGGGGTGCTTGACGTCGAATGTCGTCGTTGACTCCGGCACGCGGCGGGAAGTCAACGACCTCGTCGCCATCCTGGGCCAGGCGCATGAACTCACCCCAGATTTCGACGGGTATTGACCCACCGGTGATCTGGCTCAAGCCGCCAACGTCCTGCATCTCTTCGGTGCCATCGCCGCGATACATCAGCACCGAGGCCGCAAGCTGCGGGGTGAAGCCGTCGAACCATGCTGACCTGTTGTTTTCGCTGGTGCCGGACTTGCCGGCTGCGGGCCTGCCCAGATCGCCAGCCCCCGTGCCACTGCCCTCGGTGATGACCCTCTTCATCGCGTCAATGACGTCGGCTGCGATATCGGGGTCGATGACCTCTTCCGCCTCGATGTCGGCGGTGTAGTCGTAGGTGCCGTTGGTGCTGTCGAACGAGGCGACGATGTGAGACTCGGCCAACTCACCCGCGGCGGCGACGGCCGCGTAAGCATTGGTCATTTCCACCTGCTTAGGCGAAGCAGCGCCGAGCACGTTGGAGGGGAAGGCGTTCAGGTCCTTGGTGTCCTCGGGTATTCCAAGCTCACGGGCGACCCTGGCCGTGTTGTCCGGGCCGATGTCCTCGTTGAGTTGCCAATACACGGTATTCACCGAGTTCGCAGTGGCGGTTCTTAAGTCGATGCGCCCAAATTGCCTGTTCTGGAAGTTCTGAACGCGGACGGGGTCGGCGCCAGGATTGTCGAACGTCTGAGGGCTGGAGCCCTGGTAAGTCCGGTAGGTGCTGACGTCGGCCTCAAGGGCCGCAATGAGCGTGAACACCTTGAACAATGATCCGGCTTGTTGCACAGCATCTGTGGTGACGTTGAACTGAGTCTCTTGATAGTCGGCGCCACCGTACATCGCGGTGATGGCGCCGGTGCCAGGCTCTATGGACACTAGGCCGACCTTGAGCCGGTCTTCCTCTGCGCTGTCGGGCATCTTGCTGGCGATTGCTTCTTCAGCAGCATCTTGGTGCTTGGGGATGATGGTGCTGGTGATCCGCAACCCGCCGCGTTCAATGTCGTCGGGGGTGACGCTGAGATCGTTGACCAGTTCCTTGCGCACGCTGTCGACGATGTAACCCGTGGGCCCAGCGAGGTCGTCGGAAGTTTGTGGCTCGAGGATCTCGGGGAACTCGGCGGCGTCACCGTCAGCTTCGGAGATCCAGCCCTGCTCGACCATGCCGCTGATCACGTAGTCGAAACGCTGCTCGGCCCGCTCCTGGTTGCTGTCGGCGTCGTTGGGGTCAAAGAGCGACGGGGCGTTGGTGACGGCGGCGAGGAAGGCGCCCTCGGAGATGCTCAGATCGGCGGCGTCTTTGTCGTAGTAGGCCTGCGCTGCGGTCTGGGTGCCGTAGGCACCCCGCCCGTAGTAGATGGTGTTGAGGTAGTTCTCCAGGATTTCGTCCTTGGACAATTCGCGGTCGATCTTGAGCGAGATCATCAGCTCTTTGAACTTGCGCTCGTAGGACTGCTCACTGGTGAGGTAGTAGTTCTTCACGTACTGCTGGGTGATCGTCGAGCCACCCTGGGTTGATCCCGACGTCAGGTTCGACCAGGCAGCGCGGGCGGTGCCGGTGATGGAGATGCCGTCGTTCTCGTAGAAGCTCCGGTCCTCGGCCGACAACATGGCGTTCTGCACATGGTCTGGCATCTCAGCTAACGGCACCGACTCTCGGTCGGTCCCCCCGGTCAGTCGGGCCATCTCCGTCTCGCCGTCGGCGTAGAAAATGATCGAGCTCTGCGACTCGGCGAATTCGTTGGGGTCGGGAATCTCGGTGCGTGCATAGGCGATCGCCAAGACCCCGCATCCGGCGATCACGGCCACCAACCCGAGGCCGATGAGCCACAGGAGAACTCGTCTCCAGAGGGGACGCTTTGCCTTGGCGGTCCCGCGTCGGCGGGTCGCTCGAGGTCGGTCTCGGGATGCGGACTCAGCGGTGTTGCGCTGTTCTGCGTCCGACGATCGGCGGGCCACGGGTCCTCCTGGAGGTGCGCGAATGTAACGGGCTATTGTGACGCGTTTGTCTGTGTGCGCCGGAAATGGTGTGATCGATGTATCGAACCGATATATTGATTCGTTGTAACGTGACGTTGTGAACCAGCCTTGGAGGTGTGCGTGAGTCGTCGTTCCGACATGCTCGAGCTTGCGATCCTTGGGCTTTTGCAGGACGCGCCGATGCACGGATACGAGTTGCGCAAGCAGGTGCATCGCGTGCTGGGCACGGTGCGAGCCCTGTCCTACGGCACGCTCTACCCCCGCCTGCGCGATCTCGTGATTTGGGGCTATCTGCGTGAGGTCGACCGACCGATCGCTGGGCGCCGCGCCAAAATCACGTATGCCGTCACACCCGTCGGGCGTGAGCGGCTAGCGCATCTCCTTGCCACCGCCGGCCCGAGCGCGTGGGAAGACGAGGCCTTCGCGGTGCACTTCGCGTTCTTCGGTCGCACCGACGCCAGCGTTCGGCTTCGCATCCTCGAAGGCCGCCGCTCGCGCCTCGAAGAGCGTCTCGCGGTCATCCACGCCAACGGTCCCGCGCACAGCCCCGCCGTGCGCGGCAATGACACCTACCTCGACGAGTTACATCGTCACGGGGTCGAATCCACCGAAGCCGACCTTCGATGGATTGCCCGAATGATTGACCTAGAACGGCAAAAACACGATCGTGCGCTCAGCCAACACGGCGACGCACTGGACAAGGAGTAGACATGGGTTCCGTACGCGTTGCAGTCGTGGGCGTAGGCAACTGTGCAAGTTCGCTAGTGCAGGGAGTGGAGTACTACAAGGAGGCCGACCCGGCCGCCCAGGTGCCCGGCTTGATGCACGTCATGTTTGGTGCGTATCACGTGCGCGACGTGCAGTTCGTCGCGGCGTTCGACGTCGATGCCAAGAAGGTCGGCTTCGACCTCTCCGAGGCGATTGGTGCCAGCGAGAACAACACCATCAAGATCGCCGACGTGCCGCCTACCGGTGTGACGGTGCAGCGCGGCCCGACCCTGGATGGGATCGGCAAGTACTACTCCGAGACCATCGAGCAGTCCGATGCCGAGCCGGTCGACGTGGTCGCTGCGCTGCGTGAGGCGAAGGTGGACGTGCTCGTGTCCTACCTGCCCGTCGGGTCCGAAGACGCCGACAAGCACTACGCCCAGTGCGCGATCGACGCCGGCGTGGCCTTCGTCAACGCGCTGCCCGTCTTCATCGCCTCCGACCCGGCCTGGGCTAAGAAGTTCGAAGACGCCGGAGTGCCGATCATCGGTGACGACATCAAGTCGCAGGTGGGTGCCACCATCACGCACCGGGTCATGGCGCACCTGTTCGAAGAGCGGGGGGTCGTGCTCGACCGCACCTACCAGCTCAACGTGGGCGGCAACATGGACTTCAAAAACATGTTGGAGCGTGACCGCCTGGAGTCCAAGAAGGTCTCCAAGACGCAGGCTGTGACCTCCAACATCAGGCACGACCTGGGCGCACGCAACGTGCACATCGGTCCGAGCGACTACGTGCAGTGGCTGGACGACCGCAAGTGGGCCTACGTCCGCCTCGAGGGTCGCGCGTTTGGCGATGTCCCGTTGAACTTGGAATACAAGCTCGAGGTCTGGGACTCACCGAACTCCGCAGGCATCATCATCGATGCCATTCGTGCGGCCAAGATTGCCCTCGACCGTGGCTTGGGCGGCCCGATCCTGTCCGCATCGGCATACCTGATGAAGTCCCCGCCTCA
>JBBSKS010000068.1:0-12241 GCA_038256095.1 Actinomycetales bacterium
ATGGACAAGACAGTCGTCGTGTCCGTTGAGGACCGTGTCAAGCACGCTCTCTACGGCAAGGTGCTGCGTCGCACCTCGAAGGTCAAGGCGCATGACGAGACCAACGACGCCGGTATCGGTGACCTGGTGCAGATCATGGAGACCCGTCCCATGTCGGCCACCAAGCGCTGGCGTGTCGTGTCGGTCCTCGAACGCGCCAAATAGCATCACAATCATCCACAGCTTCATTCATCAACACAGTTCGGCAAGGCTTGCCCGTACGCGGGTCAGAACCGGCTCGACGACAGGAGTTCGACAGTGATCCAGCAGGAGTCGCGGCTACGTGTCGCGGACAACACCGGCGCGAAGGAGATCCTGTGCATTCGTGTGCTGGGCGGCTCAGGCCGCCGGTACGCCAGCATCGGTGACACCATCGTGGCCACGGTGAAGGACGCCATTCCCGGTGGCAACGTTAAGAAGGGCGAGGTCGTCAAGGCGGTCATCGTTCGTACCCGTAAAGAGCGTCGGCGCGCCGACGGCTCGTACATCAAATTCGACGAGAACGCGGCCGTGATTCTGAAGAACGACGGTGACCCTCGTGGCACCCGCATCTTCGGTCCGGTCGGTCGTGAACTGCGCGACAAGCGCTTCATGCGCATCGTGTCATTGGCTCCGGAGGTGATCTGACATGGCGAAACTCAAGATTAAGAAGAACGACCTCGTCCAGGTGATCTCTGGGCGCACCCAGGCCAACGGTGGCGACCGTGGCAAGCAGGGTCGTGTGATTCAGGTTTTCCCCGAGACCAACCGTGTGTTGGTTGAGGGCATCAACCGGATCACCAAGCACACGAAGGCTGGCGGTGAGCGTGGCGTGAACACCGGTGGCAAACAGGTGATGGAAGCCCCGCTGCACATCAGCAACGTGGCGGTCGTGGACCCCGAAACGAAGAAGCCGAGCCGCATCGGCGTGCGTGTTGAGACGGTGACCGAGGATGGTCGCAGCACAACACAGCGCGTCCGGTATGCAGTGCGCTCGGGTAAGGACTTGTGATGAGTACTGAAACAGTCGAGACCGAATCGGTCGACAACCCCGCAGCAAAGACCGAGCGTGTGGTGCCTCGTTTGCAGGCTCGCTACCGCGAGGAAATCGTTCCCGCCCTGGTTGAAGAATTCAGCTATGCCAACCCGATGCAAGTTCCCGGGGTCGTCAAGATCATCGTGAACATGGGTGTCGGTGAGGCAGCCCGGGATAGCAAGTTGATCGAAGGCGCGATCCGCGACCTCTCGACCATCACGGGTCAACGGCCGGCCGTCACCAAGGCCCGCAAGTCGATCGCTCAGTTCAAGTTGCGCGAGGGAATGCCCATCGGTGCCCACGTCACCTTGCGTGGTGACCGAATGTGGGAGTTTTTGGACCGCCTGCTTTCTCTGGCCCTTCCCCGCATCCGTGACTTCCGTGGCTTATCACCCAGGCAGTTCGACGGTCGCGGCAACTACACCTTCGGTTTGACCGAGCAGTCGATGTTCCACGAAATCGACCAGGACAAGATCGACCGGGTGCGCGGTATGGACATTACGTTGGTCACCACCGCTACCACCGATGACGAGGGTCGTGCGTTGTTGCGTCGACTCGGCTTCCCGTTCAAGGAGAACTGATCGTGGCAAAAACTGCACTGGTTAACAAGGCCAACCGCAAGCCCAAGTTCAAGGTGCGTGGCTACACGCGCTGCCAGCGATGCGGGCGTCCGCACTCGGTGTACCGCAAGTTCGGCCTTTGCCGTATCTGCTTGCGCGAAATGGCTCACGCGGGCGAGCTGCCCGGCGTGACCAAGTCCAGCTGGTAATCCTCTTCATCTCTGACCACATCGCAACAACATCGCAGGTCGGTCGAAGCGCTTTGGCGCAGCCAACTGAAACCGCGATGAGGAAGGGCGAGTAGCCCCATGACCATGACCGACCCGATTGCGGACATGCTGACACGCATTCGCAACGCCAACTCGGCTCACAAGGATGACGTGCGTATGCCGTTCTCCAAGTTGAAGTCGCACATCGCTGAAATCCTCCAAGCCGAGGGCTATATTGCCGGCTGGTCCGTCGAGGAGGCCCCGGTCGGAAAGACCCTGGCCATCGACCTGAAGTACGGCCCGAACCGTGAGCGTTCGATTGCCGGCTTGCGCCGCGTGTCCAAGCCTGGACTACGCGTCTACGCAAAGTCGACGAACTTGCCTCGCGTGCTTGGTGGGTTGGGTGTGGCGATTATTTCTTCGTCCACCGGCCTGTTGACCGACCGTCAGGCACACCAGAAAGGCGTAGGTGGAGAAGTTCTCGCCTACGTCTGGTAGGGAGGACTCAGATGTCACGTATTGGACGACTCCCCATCACGATCCCCGCAGGCGTGGATATCGCCATCAATGGTCAAGATGTCACGGTCAAGGGCCCTAAGGGCCAGCTTGACCTGACCGTGAGCGCACCGATCACGGTTGGTCGCGAGGACGACGGCACCATCCTGGTAGCGCGGCCCAACGACGAGCGTCAGTCGCGTTCGCTGCACGGTCTGACGCGTTCGCTGATCGCCAACATGATTGAAGGTGTGACCAACGGTTACACCAAGAGGCTTGAGATCCACGGCACGGGTTACCGCGTCGCGGCCAAAGGGTCGGACCTCGAGTTCGCACTGGGCTTCAGTCACTCGGTTCCGGTCGCAGCACCCGAGGGCATCACCTTCACGGTGACTAACCCCACCCGGTTCGCTGTTTCCGGGATTGACAAGCAGCAGGTCGGCGAAGTCGCCGCCAACATCCGTAAGTTGCGTCGTCCTGAGCCCTATAAGGGCAAGGGTGTGCGTTATGAAGGCGAGCACGTCCGCCGCAAGGTCGGAAAGGCTGGTAAGTAAGCCATGGCAATAATTGTGAAGAGGGCCAAGGGTAAGAGTGCTTCGCGCACTCGTCGCCACACTCGCCTTCGTAAGAAGATCACCGGTACGCCGGAGCGTCCCCGCCTGGTGGTGAACCGATCCACCCGTCACGTGTTCGTCCAGTTGGTCGACGATACGACCGGCACCACGCTTGCGTGCGCATCCACCATGGAAGCGGACTTGCGCAAAAGCGACGACGACAAGACGGCCAAAGCGTCTCGAGTTGGCATGATGCTCGCTGAGCGTGCCAAGGCCGCCGGTGTCGAGACCGTCGTGTTTGACCGTGGAGGCAACCGGTACGCCGGTCGTGTCGCTGCGATCGCGGACGGTGCTCGCGAAGGGGGCTTGTCCCTGTGACCCATGTGATCCTGACCCACACTGATCTGAAGAGGAACGTCTGATGGCTGCAGAGCAGCAAGGCCGTAGCACGGCAGGTGGCACCGGAGCAGGTGCCGGCTCCGGAGCCGCTGGTGGCAACACTCGAGGCGATAGCCGTGGTGGCGGTCGTGACGGCGGTCGCGGCGGTCGCGACGGTGGACGTGGCGGTCGTGAAGAGAGCAACCAGTACTTAGAGCGCGTCGTCACCATTAACCGTGTGTCGAAGGTCGTCAAGGGTGGTCGTCGCTTCAGCTTCACCGCGCTTGTCGTCGTCGGCGATGGCGATGGCACCGTCGGTGTCGGATACGGCAAGGCCAAAGAGGTACCTGCCGCGATCTCCAAGGGCGTCGAGGAAGCGAAGAAGAACTTCTTTAGAGTGCCTCGCATCGCGGGCACGATCCCGCACCCCGTCCAAGGTGAGGCTGCCGCTGGTGTCGTCATGTTGCGTCCGGCAAGCCCGGGTACTGGTGTCATTGCCGGTGGCCCGGTCCGCGCCGTGCTCGAGTGCGCCGGGATTCATGACGTGTTGAGCAAGTCTCTCGGCTCGAACAACGCCATCAACATCGTGCACGCTGCGGTGCAGGCGCTGCGTGAACTGGAGACGCCGGAGGCTGTTGCGGCTCGCCGTGGCAAGTCCCTCGAAGATGTTGCGCCGGCAGCCATGCTGCGGGCCCGCGCTGAGGCAGGTGCCTGATGGCTCAATTGAAAGTAACCCAGACCAAGTCGGGTATCGGTGGAAAGCACATGCACAGGGAGACGTTGCGCTCCTTGGGCCTGAAGCGCATCGGTCACACCGTCGTGAAGGAAGACCGTCCCGAGTTTCGTGGGATGGTCCGCACGGTTCGCCACTTGGTGACCGTCGAGGAGGTTGACTGATCATGGCTAAGAGCACAACGCCCAAGGGTGATGCGCAGACGAGCACCGGTGGCAGCGCCCTGAAGGTGCACCACCTCCGTCCCGCCCCAGGTGCCAAAACCGCCAAGACCCGGGTGGGTCGCGGTGAGGCAAGCAAGGGTAAGACCGCAGGTCGCGGAACCAAGGGAACGAAGGCTCGTTACCAGGTCCCAGCTGCGTTCGAGGGTGGCCAGACGCCGATGCATATGCGTCTGCCGAAGTTGCGAGGGTTCACCAACCCGTTCAAGATCCAGTATCAGGTCGTCAACGTCGACCAGCTGGGTCTGCTGTTCCCCGAAGGTGGACAGGTCGGCGTCGCTGAAATGGTCGCCAAGGGCGCAGTCCGCAGGGATGAGCTCGTCAAGGTGCTAGGCACCGGCGAGATCACCGTTGCCTTGCAGTTGAGCGCGCACAAGTTCTCGACGTCTGCCAAAGAGAAGATCGAAGCGGCCGGCGGTTCGGTCACTTCGCTCGACTCCTGATTTTCTAAGAGATGCAGTACCTCGTCGTCACCGGCGAGGTGCTGCATTCTCACAAGTGCCGAGGCCCCGGCCGCTCCCGTAGCGATCGGGGCTTCTGCGTCCACCTGCGGGTGCTAATGTCGCCCGGTCCGCATCCCGATCCCACGGACTGAATTCATCATGGGATTACCGAGGAGGATTTAGTCGTGCTCTCCGCGTTCGCGCGAGCGTTCAAAACGCCCGATCTTCGTAAGAAGATCCTGTTCACGCTCGCCATTATGGCGTTGTTTAGGTTGGGTTCTCACATACCTGCACCCGGAATCGATTACGGGTTGGTGCAGCAATGTCAGGCGGCGGCAACGAGCAGCCAGAACTCAGTTCTGGGCTTTGCGAATCTCTTCAGCGGTGGAGCGCTTCTGCAGCTATCGATCTTCGCCCTGGGGATCATGCCGTACATCACGGCAGCGATCATCACGCAACTTCTGACTGTCGTCATTCCGCGATTTGAGTCCCTCAAGAAGGAGGGCCAAGCCGGTCAGACGAAAATGACTCAGTACACGCGATACCTCACTATCGGTCTCGCGGTGCTTCAGTCATCGACCTTGGTCACCTTTGCCCGCAACCCCGAGAACCTCTTCGGCGGCGGCTGCACCACGGTCATGCCGGACGAGTCCTGGACGGTCATCTTGATGATGGTCCTCACCATGACGGCGGGCACCAGCCTGATCATGTGGCTCGGAGAGTTGATCACGGAGAAGGGAATCGGCAACGGCATGTCTTTGCTGATCTTCACAGCGATCGCTGCTGGCTTCCCGGGCTCCCTTATTGCCATTCAGCAGGAGTCGTGGGGCAAGTTTGCCTTTGTCATGGCTCTGGGATTAGTCGTCATCACGCTGGTTGTTTTCGTTGAGCAGTGCCAGCGCCGCATTCCGGTGCAGTACGCCAAGCGGATGATCGGTCGACGTCAGTATGGCGGGACGTCTACCTATATTCCGCTCAAATTGAACATGGCGAACGTGATCCCGATTATCTTTGCCAGCTCGATTCTGACGCTTCCGACGCTTATTGCCGGGTTCAATCGCAGCGCGGATGGCGTCTCGTCGCCCTGGGTGACGTGGATTAACAACAACCTCAGCGTGGGGGCCAGCGGTAGTTCGTGGGCCTACATGGTTCTGTATTCAGGGCTCATCATCTTCTTCACGTTCTTCTACGTCTCGGTGACCTTCAACCCGGTTGACGTCGCGGACAACATGAAGAAGTACGGCGGATTCATCCCAGGAATCCGGGCGGGTCGGCCCACAGCGGAGTACCTTGAGTACGTGATCTCCCGGATCACGACGGTCGGTGCGATCTATCTGGCGGCTCTTGCGCTGCTACCGCTCATCGCTTTCAACACCCTGGGTGTCTCGCAGAGCTTCCCCTTCGGAGGCGCGTCGATTCTCATCGTGGTGGGAGTGGGTCTGCAGACGGTCAAACAGATCGAGTCTCAACTCCAGCAGCATGACTACGAAGGGTTTCTTCGCTGATGCGACTTCTCATTCTCGGCGCTCCAGGCGCGGGCAAAGGCACTCAGGCGATCCGTATCGCGGAGCGTCTCGGCATCCCAGCGATATCCACTGGAGACATCTTCCGGGAGAACATCTCCGAAGAGACCGAGCTGGGGATGCAGGTCAAGTCGATTCTGGCTTCGGGTGGCTTTGTCCCCGACGACGTGACGATTGCCATCGTGCGCGATCGGCTGACCGAGGACGATGCCCAGGGTGGGTTCCTGCTGGACGGATTCCCTCGTACCCCCGGACAATGCGAGGCACTCGACGAGATGCTGAGCGACGGGGGCGGCGCGCTGGATGCCGTGGTGGATTTGACGGTGGACGCGGACGAGGTCGTGCAGCGGTTGTTGAAGCGAGCCCAAGACCAGGGCCGTGCCGACGACACCGAAGAGGTCATCCGTGCGCGGATGACGTTGTATGCCGAGGAGACGGCGCCGCTGTCGGCTATCTACCGTGGTCGTGGAGTTTTGATGCACGTAGACGGCATGGGAGATGTCGACGACGTCACCGAGCGCGTCTTTGCCGCACTCGACTCCTTGTCTGACGACGCCTGAGCTTGGCCCTATTTCGGCGGCCCAAGATTGAGGCCAAAACGCCTGCGCAGATTCAGCTGATGCGGGCCGCTGGCCTCGTCGTTGCTCAGACGCTGCAGCTAGCCAAGTCCGTGGCTGTGGCTGGCGAAACAACGGGTGCGATTGATGCGCAAGCCGAAGCCGCTATTCGCGCTGCCGGGGCAACCCCTTCCTTTAAGGGCTACCACGGGTTCCCGGGTTCGCTCTGCATCAGCGTGAACGACGAGGTGGTTCACGGCATACCGGGGGAGCGGGTGCTCCTGGATGGCGATCTGGTCTCGATCGACTGTGGCGCTATCGTTGCCGGTTGGCACGGTGACGCCGCGCTGAGTTTCATCGTTGGGGGCCGTGATGGGGCATCGGTCCGTGCCGAGGATGTCGCGCTCATGGACGACACGGAAGCCTCGCTGTGGGCGGGAATCTCTGCCTTAGTCCCGGGGGAGCGACTTTTCGCCGTCGGGGACGCGGTCGAAGAAAGTGTGCTGGCCTCACAGCAGCGACGCAACGACGGCGGGCAAAGCGTGCAGTACGGGATCGTCGAGGATTTCACCGGCCACGGGATTGGCACCTCGATGCACATGGACCCGCATATCCCTAACTACGCGGTCGAGGGCAAGGGGCCAACGGTGCCGGTTGGCGCGACCGTGGCCATCGAGCCGATGGTGACTCTCGGGACGATCGAAACGAAGACCCTCGACGACGACTGGACAGTCATCAGTGCCGACGGATGCCGCGCCGCGCACTGGGAGCACACGGTCGCAGTCACCGAGCACGGCCTCTGGGTGCTCACCTCCCTCGATGGCGGGCAAGCCGAACTCGAAGCTGTGGGCGCGACATACGGTCCACTGGCCTAGCGCTGCAGGCTGCTTTGGGCGCCCCCCATCCTGGCGGTGGTGTGATCACCATGGTGGCGATTGGCATCCTGGTGTGGGCCTGACGTACGATGGCCCGTCGGCCCAGAGTGGGTCCATTTTGTGTGTAGTCAGCAATCGACCACAACTGCAATTAACTACAGCGAAGGATAGATCAGCCTATGGCGAAGAAGGACGGCGTCATCGAGATCGAGGGCACTGTTGTTGAGTCCCTCCCGAACGCGAACTTCCGGGTGGAATTGAGCAATGGGCACATTGTGCTGGCTCACATCTCCGGCAAGATGCGTCAGCACTACATCCGGATCCTTCCCGAGGACCGTGTTGTTGTGGAGCTCAGCCCGTACGACCTCACCCGCGGTCGGATCGTCTTCCGTTACCGCTGAGACACACAGCAGGAACGCATGAAAAGCATGACGAAACAGCATCACTTATCAGCAATATCTGCAGGACTCTTATCCACACCCAGATCGAAAGATGGCTACTGAAGCTATGAAGGTTCAGCCGAGCGTCAAGAAGATCTGCGACAAGTGCAAGGTGATTCGTCGTAACGGACGCGTCATGGTGATCTGCGAAAACCTGCGCCACAAACAGCGCCAGGGCTGAGCAGCAACACCAGCACATCGCGGGCTTCATCGCACGCACAAGCAACAAGCAGCACCCGACCCCCGCTATGCGGGACGTCACCCTTGGCGCGGAGGCCAAGGACCGCAGGGCTCACGCTCGAGAACAATGCGGATCGGTGTTGCACCAGACCTCCGACGAGAGAACACACAGGAGCACGTCACCATGGCACGACTCATAGGTGTCGACCTTCCGCGCGAAAAGCGCGTCGAGGTCGCACTGACTTACATCTTCGGTGTGGGACGCACCCGCGCCGAGTCCACGTTGGCCACGACGGGTGTTGACCCGTCGATCCGCGTCAAGGATCTGACCGAAGATCAGCTGGTGTTGTTGCGAGACCACCTCGAGGAGCACTTCCGCCTCGAAGGTGACCTGCGCCGTGAGATCGCTGCTGACATCCGCCGCAAGGTTGAGATCGGTAGCTACCAGGGAATCCGCCACCGTCGTGGCCTTCCCGTTCACGGTCAGCGCACCAAGACGAATGCGCGCACTCGCAAGGGTCCCAAGCGGACCGTCGCCGGCAAGAAGAAGGTCACCAAGTAGCCCCCGGCTGCTTGGTCCTAGAGGAGATTCTCACATGCCCCCCAAGAGCCGTAGTCAGGCTGGCGCACGCAAGGTGCGTCGTAAAGAGAAGAAGAACATCGCGTTTGGACAGGCTCACATCAAGAGCACGTTCAGCAACACGATCGTGACCATCACCGACCCCACCGGCGCCGTCATTGCATGGGCCTCGTCCGGCCAGGTCGGATTCAAGGGTTCGCGTAAGTCCACCCCGTATGCCGCACAGATGGCCGCCGAGGCTGCTGCCCGTCGCGCCATGGATCACGGGATGCGCAAAGTCGACGTGTTCGTCAAGGGCCCGGGTTCGGGTCGCGAGACGGCAATTCGGTCGCTGACCGCTGCTGGCCTAGAGGTCGGCGCAATCAGCGATGTCACCCCGCAGGCGCATAACGGTGTGCGCCCGCCCAAGAAGCGTCGCGTCTGAGCGCCGGAAGGTAAAGGTAAGCAAACATGGCCCGTTACACCGGCCCCATCACCAAGAAGTCTCGCCGTCTTAAGGTCGACCTCGTCGGCGGAGACAAGAACTTCGACCTACGTCCCTTCCCCCCGGGCCAACACGGCCGTCGCCGTACCCAGGAGAAGGAATACCTCACCCAGTTGCAGGAGAAGCAGAAGGCTCGCTTCACCTACGGCGTCATGGAGAAGCAGTTCCGTCGTTACTACGAGGAAGCAGCCCGTCGTCCCGGCAAGACCGGTGACAACCTGCTGACCATCCTCGAGTCGCGTTTGGACAACGTCGTCTACCGCGCTGGTTTGGCTCGCACTCGTCGTGCCGCCCGCCAGATGGTGACGCACGGTCACTTCCACGTCAACGGCGTGCGCGTGGACGTCCCGTCCTACCGCGTCCACACCTACGACATCATCGACGTGCGCTCCAAGTCCGTCGAGAAGTTGCCGATCGAGTTGGCTCGCCAGACCTTCGGCGACCGCCCGATCCCGGCCTGGATGAAGGTTGTTCCTGGCACGTTGCAGATCCTGATTCACCAGGTTCCGACGCGCGCTCAAATCGACACGATTCTGACCGAGCAGCTGATTGTGGAGCTCTACTCCAAGAACTGATCCACCACACACGTCGCAGGTATGCCGCGTGCTCACCACATCGGCGAGCACGCGGCATACCGGCCGTATGTCCAGCATTTCGAATACCGAGTCGAGTTGCTGCCGCCGACCATCTGGGTCGGTCATGACCAGGCATCAAATAGCGGGTGCCTGTGGAAAGGAAGAATTTTTATGCTGATTGCTCAGCGTCCCGCCCTGTCCGAGGAGGTTGTCTCCGACGCCCGTTCTCGCTTCACCATTGAGCCCCTTGAGCCCGGCTTCGGCTACACCCTCGGCAACTCACTTCGTCGTACCTTGCTTTCGAGCATCCCCGGCGCCTCGTTGACCAGCCTGCGCATTGACGGCGTGCTGCACGAGTTCTCCACGATCCCCGGGGTCAAGGAAGACGTCACCGAGATCATCCTGAACCTCAAGAGCCTCGTGGTCTCCAGCGAGTTTGACGAGCCCGTCGTCATGTACCTGCGCAAGCAGGGTGCAGGCGCCGTCACCGCCGCCGACATCGCCCCCCCGGCTGGTGTGGAGGTCCACAACCCGGACTTGCACATCGCCACCTTGAACGACTCCGGCAAGGTCGAAATGGAGTTGACGGTCGAGCGCGGCCGCGGCTACGTGTCGGCTCAGCTGAACAAGTCCATCGAGCAGGAGATCGGCCGCATTCCGGTCGACTCCATCTACTCGCCCGTGCTGGCCGTGACCTACAAGGTCGAGGCCACCCGTGTCGAGCAGCGCACCGACTTCGACCGTTTGGTCCTCGACGTCGAAACCAAGCGCTCGGTTGCCCCGCGTGACGCTATGGCGTCCGCCGGTCGCACCCTCGTGGAGCTGTTTGGCCTGGCTCGTGAGCTGAACTTCGAAGCAGAAGGCATCGAGATCGGCCCCTCGGCTGGCGACGCTGCCCTCGCTTCGGATTTGGCGCTGCCGATTGAGGACCTGGACCTCACGGTTCGCTCCTACAATTGCCTCAAGCGTGAAGGCATCCACACCGTGGGCGAGCTGGTCAGCCGCAGTGAGGCTGACCTGCTCGACATCCGCAACTTCGGCGCCAAGTCAATTGACGAGGTCAAAGAGAAGCTCGGCGAAATGAGCCTCGCGCTCAAGGACAGCCCCCCCGGATTTGACCCCAGTACAGCGGATTACTCAGAAGACGACTCGTTGGAAGACGACGCCGACGCGAGTTTCGCTGAAGACGAGCAGTACTGAACAATTTCGCTGAAGGAGATTTAGCATGCCTACCCCAAAGAAGGGTCCGCGCCTTGGTGGCGGTCCGGCGCACGAGCGTCTGATCCTGGCCAACCTGGCGACTGCCCTGTTTGAGCACGACCGCATCACCACCACCGAAGCCAAGGCACGTCGGATGCGTCCGATGGCCGAGCGCCTCGTGACGTTCGCCAAGCGTGGTGACCTGCACGCGCGCCGCCGCGTCATGACCACCATTCGCGACAAGAGCGTCGTGCACCGCTTGTTTACCGAAATCGCGCCCGATGTTGCTGAGCGCGCTGGCGGTTACACCCGGATCACGAAGATTGCGCCCCGCAAGGGCGACAACGCTCCCATGGCTGTGATCGAGCTCGTTCGCGAGCCGTTGGCCAAGAAGAAGGTTGTCGAGCAGGCTGAGGGCGCCACCAAGCGTTCGGCCCGTGATCGCGCTGCCACCGAAGAAGCGCCGGCTGAGGTTGTCGAGTCGCCACAGGTTGAGATCGAAGCGCCGGATGCAGACGTTGCTGAGGCCGAGATCGAGGCTGCCGACGCGGCCGAAGAGGCTGGCGTCGAGGTTGCCGCACCGGCCGAGGTCGTTGAGATCAACGAGGTCAAGACCGAAGACACCACCGAGGCCGCGAACACCAAGGCGGACGACGCTGGCGGGGCTTCTTCGGAGACTGCTGCCGACGCCAAACCAGACGGGGCAGATTCGGCTGGGCCACGCGCCGATAACTCAGCTCCTTAGGGATTCAACGTCAAGGGCAGCGAGAACTCGGTGAACGACGATGTCTGAGTAACTCGCACTGAGCTGTGCCAGACTCAACCGAACGAGCCGCTTCACCCACAAGGTGAGGCGGCTCGTTTCTTTGTCTGTTTGTTGTGGCCGGCATAATCAATCAGCACCCGCCACGTCTCACCCGGTGAGGGGCAGCCACGGTGGCACCCAACTCGGCTGAGGTGGCCTGAGCCTCATCGAAGTCGGTGACAGCGAGGTCGAGGTGGAACTGCTCAGAGCAAGGCGTAGTCGTCACAGTCGAGGGTGAACATGGCGAGATTCGCTGTCAAACCTCACCCTGTCGCACGAACTTCGGGTTGGGAACGACATGGTCTTGCACCCTTCCCTTGCGGCGGTCGTTTAAGGTGGTGGGTTGTGCCTGCTCCCGAAACGTCTCTCCGCGTG
>JBBSKS010000069.1:0-12233 GCA_038256095.1 Actinomycetales bacterium
GGGTCCGCACAGTCCAGAGTGACGTTGGCCAGCCGCAGCGCTATTAGTCGTCTTCTTCGAGGATCGCCATGACGTCATCGGGGATGTCCGCGTTGGTGTAGACGTTTTGCACGTCGTCGCAGTCTTCCAAGGCATCGACAACGCGGATCATCTTGCGCGCCCCGTCAGCGTCCAGCGGCACCTCCACGCTGGGCAGAAACGAGACGTCCGCAGAGTCATAATCCACCCCCGCCTCCTGCAGAGCCGTGCGGACCGCGACCATGTCGGTGGCTTCGCAGACGATTTCGAACGCCTCGGGCAACGTTTTGACGTCTTCGGCTCCGGCTTCCAGGACAACCTCGAGAACCTCGTCCTCGGAGCGCCCTTCGCGGGGCACCAACACGACGCCCTTACGACTAAACAGGTAGGCCACCGAGCCACCGTCGGCCATGGCGCCACCGTTGCGACTCAACGAGGTCCGCACCTCCATCACCGCTCGGTTCTTGTTGTCCGTCAGACACTCGATGAGCAGCGCGACTCCCCCAGGCGCATACCCCTCATACGTCAACGCCTCGTAGCTGGCCGCGCCGGCCTCTTCGCCCGAGCCTCGCTTGAGAGCGCGGTCGATGTTGTCGTTGGGCACCGAGGTCTTTTTGGCCTTCTGGACCGCGTCGTACAGCGTCGGGTTGCCTGCCATGTCGCTGCCGCCGGTGCGAGCCGCGACTTCGATGTTCTTGATCAACTTGGCGAACGACTTCGCACGCTTGGCGTCAGTGATCGCCTTCTTGTGCTTGGTTGTCGCCCACTTGGAGTGCCCACTCATGCTTGCCTTCCCTCATGCTCGGCGCCGGATATGCGACCGATGGTATCGGTGTGTTGGGCCACCATCGAGACAAACAGCGCGTGGAACCGGTGATCGGTCGTCATTTCGGGGTGGAACGACGTGGCTAAGACGTTCTTTTGCCGCACGGCGACGACGTGCTCACCGCCTTCATACTCAACCGTTGCGAGCACCTCTACCTCTGGCCCCACCCGTTCGACCCACGGGGCGCGGATGAACACCGCCCGAAACGCCTTGTCTTCGCCGACTGACGCCGCAGCCAAGCCAGCAATGTCCAGATCGCATTCAAAGGAGTCCCGTTGGCGGCCAAAGGCGTTGCGGCGCACGGTGATGTCGAGGCCGCCGAGCGTCTGCTGATCGCGGTGACCGGCCAGCACCTGCGCCGCAACCATGATCATCCCCGCGCACGAGCCGAAGACCGGCATACCGGAGGCCATCCGAGCCATGATCGGCTCGCGGACGTCGAAGATCCGCGTGAGCCGATCAATCGTGGACGACTCACCACCAGGTATGACGAGACCGTCAACCTGGTCGACCTCAGCGGGTCGGCGCACGTCCATCGTGCGCGCGCCGGCCGCCTCTAAAGCCACACGGTGCTCTGCGACGTCACCCTGCAACGCCAGGACGCCGATGAGCGGCGTCACCACCCGCGTTCGGCGAGGCGGTGCGGCGCGGGGATGTCGTCGACATTGATGCCGACCATGGCCTCGCCCAGACCGCGCGAAACCTTGGCCAAAACGGCCGGGTCGTTGTAGAACGTGGTGGCCTTGACGATGGCCTCGGCGCGCGCCTGCGGGTTGCCGGACTTGAAAATGCCCGAACCGACGAACACACCGTCGGCGCCCAGCTGCATCATCATCGCGGCGTCGGCCGGGGTGGCGATGCCACCAGCGGTGAACATCACCACGGGCAGCGCACCAGCCTCGGCGACCTCCTTGACGAGGTCGTACGGGGCCTGCAATTCCTTGGCCGCGACGTAGAGCTCGTCGGGGGACATGCTCGACAACCGGCGAATCTCGCCCGCGATCGTGCGCATGTGCATGGTGGCGTTGGAGACATCCCCGGTGCCTGCCTCACCCTTGGAGCGGATCATCGCCGCACCCTCGGTGAGCCGACGCAGAGCCTCACCCAAGTTGGTGGCGCCACACACAAAAGGAACAGTGTAGTTCCACTTGTCGATGTGGTTGGCGTAGTCGGCCGGGGTCAGCACCTCGGACTCGTCGATGTAGTCCACGCCCATCGACTCGATGATCTGGGCTTCGACGAAGTGACCGATGCGGGCCTTAGCCATGACCGGGATGGACACGGCGTCGATGATCCCGGCGATCATGTCTGGGTCGCTCATCCGGGCAACGCCACCTTGGGCGCGGATGTCAGCGGGGACCCGCTCGAGGGCCATCACGGCAACGGCGCCAGCATCTTCGGCGATGATGGCCTGCTCCGGCGTCACCACGTCCATGATCACACCGCCCTTGAGCATGTCGGCCATGCCACGCTTGACTCGCGTGGTGCCGCTGCGCTGCTCGGGGGCGGACTCGGGGAGCGACATCAGGTGCCTTTCATCGTGCTGTTTACGTCAGGAAATCCGCGCTCTGCCGAGGCGGACCAGACAAGTCTACGGTGTGCCGATCACGTCGGCGGTGGCCATCCATCGTCTAAGTCCACGGGCACCGGCAGGTGGGTGCGCCCGGCCAAGTGGAAGGTGCGCACGGCCCACTGTTGGCGCAGCGCACGAGTCTGATCGACGGCCTCGTTGTGGAAGGAACGAGCTAGCCGCACGCGCATGGCCGCCTCCTGCGCTTCGCGCGGCGGATGGGGCATGGCGACTCGCAGCAGTTGGGTGAGGGCGGTCTCAGCAGCCCGGCGGGGATCGCCCCAGGCGCCCTCGATATCCATACAGTGCCGACCAGCTTCAGCCACCAGCGCAGCGCTGGCCGGGTCGAGCCGACCCGAGTAGGCAATATCGATCGCTTGGTCCGCGCGGCGCACTAGTTGCGCGTCCAAAGCTGCGCCGGTGGCCTCCAACCGGATGTGTAGGCGGTCGAGCCGGACGGCCGTGTACGACAAGTACCACCCGATCGCCAGTGCCACGGCAAGAGCCAAAACCACAATGCTCAGCGGATCCACGGGGCTCCTCGCCAGGTCCGGCGCAGAGATGAGCGGTGCCGTTGCACGCTGCTGCCCGCCGGCCGGACCGAGTCATAAACCGCCAGAATCTCGGCGCCCACGCGTGACCAGTCAAAGCGTTGCGCTCGCCGGGGTCCCACCGCTCGAAGTCGGGCGCACTGCTCGGGTGATGCGAGAAGTTTCAGGATGGCGTGGGCGAGAGCACTGGAGTTGCCGCGTTCAAAGAGGACCCCGGCCCGACCCCCATCGAGCACTTCGGTGAACGCAATCAAATCGCTGGCCACCACCGGCGCGCCAGCGGCCATGGCCTCGACCAAGATGATCCCGAAGCTCTCACCGCCCAAATTGGGCGCGACATACGCATCGGCACTTCTGAGCAGGGCGACTTTGTCGCTTTCGCTGATGGCACCGAGAAATTCGCACGCGGCAGCAACATGGGCCGTCAGTTTTTTGGTGAACTCACGAGGCTCCCCGGGCCCGGCGATCAGGACGCTTACGCCGGGGTGAACGCGCAAGATGTCGGGGACAGCGCTCAGGAGCACGTCGAGGCCTTTGCGCGGCTCGCCGATGCGTCCGAGGAAGACGATCCGCGGGCCGTGCTTCGTTCCCTTCGCGTGTCCGTGGATCACACCCGTGGCCGCGAAGCGGGCGACGTCAACTCCGTTGGGGATCACGACGCAATGGCCGCCCAGCTGAGTCGATACGGTCGATTGGGCTCGAGAGGACACCGCGATCCGACCCGAAATTTTGTCCAGCCCGGGTTGCAGCATCGGTGCGGCCACGCGCAGGGAACGCGACTTCATCTGCGAGGAGTGGAAGGTCGCGACAATCGGGCCGTCGACGGCCCACAAGGCCAGCAGCGAAGTGCTGGGGCTGGCCGGCTCGTGGATGTGCACCACGTCGAAGTTGCCGTGGTCGACCCAGGTGCGCACCCGCGCCGCCACGGCCGGGCCGAACGCGAGGCGGGCCACCGAGCCGTTGTACCGCACCGGCACCGCGCGGCCCGCGTTGACCGCAAACGGTGGCAACTCGGTGTCGGCTTCGGCGGGGGTCAGCAAACTGACGTCATGCCCGTTCCGGATGAGGTATTCGCAGAGTTCGAGGACGTGGGATTGCACCCCACCGGGCACGTCAAGGGAGTAGGGGTTGACGAGTCCGACGCGCATCAGTCGTCACACCTCATTCAACACATGTCAATCAACGAAGACCCGCTGCATCATGTGCCAATCGTGGGTGCTGCGGCGCACCTCGTGCCCGAGGAAATCGGCGCACCGCTGTGTCATGAAGGCGATGCGCTCGGCCTTGGTGCCTACCCCGGGGTCGTGCACTCTCGGGCCAAAAGCGATCACGATGCGGTATGCCGACGGGCCGGGGCGCTGTCCTGGGATCAACTCGTAGCGCACGGTGGTTGGCCGAAGCGGCGCCCCGGTCATCAGCGCCAAGGAGGCGGGGCCGCTGGCCATGGCGGCCCGGTGGTCGCAGAAGTCGACGATGACCCCACGGTCGGTCAGATCCCGGTCGGCCAGCAGCGGCACGAAGGCTCCGCCCTTGACCGCACGCACTAGGCGAGCGAACACTGACCCTTCGCCGGTCAGCGGGAAGATCGTCATACCCACGCTCTCGCGGAAGGCGAGAAACTCGGCATACAACGCTTCAGGCTTAAGGCGTTCGGCCACCGTGGTCACCGGCGCGAGGTGGCATGAGGCCCACGCCCCGGCAGTGTCCCAATTCCCGAGATGTCCGAGGAACAACACGAGCCCGTTGCCGCCGGCGATGTCAGCCCTCGCCGGGGCCTCATCCTCACATCGCACGCGTTTGGCCAGGTCTTCCGGCGAACGGTCCGGGAGACGAAACGCGTCGCACCAATAGCGCATGTAGGAACGCATCCCCGCCTCCACCAGCGCATCGAGCTCACCGGCAGACAACTCGGGGCGCACCAGCGCGTAGTTGGCGCGCATCCGTTGCACGTCTGTGCCACCCTTTCGGGCCGCTGCCAGCGCCACCAGATCAAACATTCGGTATGCCGTGCGCTCCGGGAGCAACCGGGTGCCCCGCCAGCCCAGCCGGAAGGCTGCGAGCGAGGCCCCTTCAGCGATACCGGTCAAGGGGCTCCCTTGGTCTGCGCGTGCACCATCGCCACTCGCTGGGCGACGGTGAAGGCGCTCGCCAAACCCAGCAGGATAAGGACCGCGGTCAACACCCACATCGGCAAGAACCACCCCACCAAGCCGGTCGTGAACAGGATCACCGTCAACCGGTCGGCACGTTCAGCGATGCCGCCCTCGCAGCGCAAACCGAGACCCTCGGCTTTGGCTTTGACGTAGCTGGTGACGAATCCAAGCACCAGACACAACAGCGCCAAGTAGGCATTGACCAGGTCATCTCCGCGACCCGCGAAGAAGAGAATCAGCCCGCCGAAGATCGCAGCGTCGCCGACGCGATCCATCGAGGAGTCGAGGAAGGCCCCCCACGGACTGGACTGCCCCGACTGGCGCGCCATGTTGCCGTCTAGCAGGTCGGTGAAGGCGAAGACGGTGATGAAGATGCTGCCCCACAACAATTCGCCCATCGGGTAGAGCACCACACCACCGATAACCACGCCGAGTGTGCCGAAGATGGTCACTGCGTCGGGGCTGATCCCCCGCTTGAGCAACGCCGCGGCCAGCGGGGTGAAGAGGCGAGAGAAGAAGGCGCGAGCGTAACGGTTCAGCATGGATGCTGCGGCCAGGCCGCCACCAACTGAGCACGGACATCTTCAAGCAACATGGGCAACGCCTTGGTTTGGGCGATGATCGGCAGGAAGTTCATATCCCCACCCCATCGCGGCACGATGTGTTGGTGCAGGTGGGCGGCCACGCCGGCGCCGGCAACTTCACCTTGATTCATCCCGATGTTGACGCCTGCCGGGGAGCTGGCAGCGTTGAGCGCCCGCAGACCGGCTTTCGTCAGGGCGGTGAACTCGGCGGTTTCCTCTTCGGTGAGGTCCAAGTAGAGCGGGACGTGGCGATACGGGCAGATCAACAGATGGCCGGGGTTGTACGGGAAGAGGTTGAGCACGACGTAGCAGTGTTGGCCGCGGTGGACGATGAGCCCGTCTTGGTCGCTACGATCGGGGGCCGCACAAAACGGGCATCCAGTGCCGGCGTCAGCGGTGGGCTTTTCACCGCGCACGTACGCCATACGATGCGGGGTCCACAGCCGGTCAAAACCGTCGGGTGAGCCCGCAAAGTCTCCCGAATCGGCGACGTCGTCCGGTATGCCGCCGCTGTTGTCCGCCTCCGCCATGGCCACGATCCTAAAGGCGATCCGCGAGAACGGTCGTACGCGCCTCGGCATCGGTGTCGAGACAGACCCCTTAGACCTGCACGTGGTCGCGGACGGCGCTGACGATCTCCTCGATGGCGTCCGCGATCGGCACACCGTTCTTTTGGCTGCCGTCGCGGTAGCGGAACGACACCGCCCCGGCGCTCTGGTCTTCTTCACCGGCGATCAGCATGAACGGCACCTTGGACTTCTGAGCGGTGCGGATCTTCTTGGGGAACCGATCGTCGCTTGAGTCGACCTCGACCCGGATGCCCCGAGCCTTGAGTTGCTTGGCCACGTCGTAGAGGTAGTCCTCGAACGCTTCGGCCACTGGGATTGCGGTGACCTGCACCGGGGACAGCCACGGAGGGAAGGCACCGGCGTAGTGTTCAACCAGGACCCCGATGAAGCGTTCGATCGAGCCGAACTTGGCCGAGTGGATCATCACCGGGCGCTGACGGGTGCCGTCGGCCGCCTGGTATTCCAGCTCGAAGCGCTCGGGCTGGTTGAAGTCCACCTGCACGGTCGACATCTGCCAGGTGCGGCCGATCGCGTCGCGGGCCTGCACCGAGATCTTGGGACCGTAGAAGGCGGCGCCGCCGGGGTCGGCCACGAGCTCCAGCCCTGACTCCAGCGCGACCTGCTCCAGCATGTCAGTGGCTGCGGCCCAGTCCTCATCGCTGCCAATGAACTTGTCGCTCGTGCCGCGGGTGGACAGCTCGAGGTAGTAATCGGTGAGCCCGAAGTCGCGCAGCAGCCCCAACATGAACTGCAGCAGGTGCCGAATCTCGCCGGGCGCCTGCTCGCGGGTGACGTAGGAGTGCGAGTCGTCCATCGTTAGACCGCGCACCCGGGTCAGACCGTGCACGACGCCCGACTTTTCGAACCGATAGCACGCGCCGAACTCAAAGAGCCGCAGCGGCAACTCGCGGTAGGAGCGCCCGCGCGAACGGTAGATCAGGTTGTGCATGGGGCAGTTCATGGCCTTGAGGTAGTAGTCACTGCCCTCGAACTGCATCGGTGGGAACATCGTGTCCTTGTAGTGCGGCAGGTGCCCCGAGGTGTGGAAGAGGGCTTCCTTAGAGATGTGCGGAGTGCCGACGTATTCGAAGCCTTCTTCGATGTGCCGGCGGCGCACGTAGTCCTCCATCTCGCGCTTGAGCACCCCTCCCTTGGGGTGGAAAACCGGCAAGCCAGAGCCGAGCTCGTCGGGGAAGGAGAAGAGGTCGAGCTCGGTGCCTAGCTTGCGGTGATCGCGTCGCTCGGCCTCGGCCAAACGCTCGAGGTATGCCGTCAGCTCGGCCTTCGAGGGCCAGGCGGTGCCGTAGATGCGCTGCAACGACGGGTTCTTCTCGCTGCCGCGCCAGTAGGCGGCGGCGCTGCGCATGATCTTGAAGGCGTTGGCGATCAACTTGGTATTGGGCAGGTGCGGCCCACGGCAAAGGTCGCCCCAGATGACGTCGCCAGTGCGGCCCACGTTGTCGTAGATGGTCAGTTCGGCACCGCCGACCTCGACCTCGGCGCCGTCGGCAGCCTCGCTGGCTGCACCGCCTTTAAGTCCGATGAGCTCGATCTTGTAGGGCTCATCGGCCAACTCGACGGCGGCGTCCTCGTCGCTGATCGAGCGGCGGACGAAGGTCTGGCCAGAGTTGATGATCTTCTGCATGGCCTTCTCGATGGCCTTGAGGTCATCGGGGGTAAAAGGCTGATCGACGTCGAAGTCGTAGTAGAAGCCGTCGCGGATCGGTGGGCCGATGCCGAGCTTGGCGCTAGGGAAAGTCTGCTGCACCGCTTGGGCCAGAACGTGAGCGGTCGAGTGCCGCAGCACATCGAGACCATCGGGTGAGTCGATGGCGACCGGTTCGACGCTCTCTCCCCCGGCGAAACCGTAGGCAAGGTCGCGGAGTTCACCGTCGACTCGGCATACAACGATCGCGCGGTCGTGAGCGAAGAGGTCTGCCCCCGTCGTGACCGCGTCGACTGCCCTGTCTTCGCCTTCGACAGTGACAGTGATCTGGCTGGACACAGTGGTGCTCCTTCGTTGCGCGGCTCGACCGACAAGTCGACTCAGGACGCCACCCTATCTAGGGCTTCGGCCCACCTGAGGCAGGCCGTGCAGCGGGGTTGACCTGAAGGCTCGGATGGGTTTAACGTACAACCTTATGGTTGTACAACTAGAACTTAGCGACGCGGAGGTCGACCGGATCTTCCGGGCTCTGGCCGACGCCACCCGTCGCGATATCTTGCGCCGCACCCTCGCCAGTGAGGCATCGGTGTCAACGCTCGCGTCGGCATACGACATGTCGTTTGCTGCCGTGCAAAAGCACGTCGCCATTTTGGAAGGAGCCGGACTCGTGACCAAAGAAACACGAGGCCGCGAGCGCGTGGTGCGGGGCGACCCTGTTGCCCTCGCCCGCACTCGCGACTTGCTCGACCGCTACGAAGACATCTGGCGCGCACGCATCCGACGCCTCGATGACTTGCTCGCCGAAGATTAGACCACACCCCCACACCCCGCGATCTGAAAGGCCACATCATGCCCGTTACCTCAGTCACTAAAGACGAAGAAGCGCTGACGATGACCGTTGTCGCCGATTTCCCGGCCACCGTTCAGCGTCTGTGGCAGGCCTACACCGACCCGCGCCAGCTGGAGAAATTCTGGGGGCCGAAGGAGTACCCGGCGACCTTCCTCCGCCACGACGTCGCCCCCGGCGGCCACTCGGCCTACTTCATGACGGGGCCGGACGGTGAAGCGATGCGCGGCTATTGGACCTGGTTGTCAGTGGAGCCGGGCGCATCCTTTGAAGTGATCGACGGCTTCGCGATGGCAGACGGCTCCCCCAATCCGGAGATGCCGGCCATGCGGGCGACGTTCCTCTTTGAGGCCACCGAGCGGGGGTCCCGCGTCACCTCCACAACGAACTTCACCAGCGCCGAGGACCTGGCCAACCTGATCGAGATGGGCATGGAGCAGGGCTTGCGTGAGGCCATGGCGCAAATGGACGATGTGCTCGCTGACCTTTCGACGTTTGCTGCCGACCTACCGGTGATGGCCCAGATCCTGTCCGACACTCAGGTGCGCGTGAGCCGTGTCATCCACGGATCGCCCGAGCTCGTGTGGCGCGCTCACCAGGTGAAGGAGTTGATGCAGAAGTGGATGCTCGGGCCGGATGGTTGGACGATGCCCGTGTGCGAGGTGGCCACCGAGGTCGGCGAGTCGTACCGATACGAGTGGTCCAACGGCGAGGAGAGCTTCGGCTTTGAGGGGGAGCTGCTCGAATCGACGCCCTCCACTCGGTCGGTCACCACGGAGCGGATGATCGGGATGCCCGGCGAAGGAGCAACCAACGAGATGACGCTGACGCCGGTCTCCGAGGGCACGCTGCTCTCGCTGCTTATCACCTACCCGAACCTCGAGATGCGCGACATGGTCCTGGGCACCGGAATGACCGAAGGTATGGAGACGAGTTACGCGCGGCTCGAGGTCGAGGCACTCGTGCCTGCCTGAGCCCCTCCCTTCGTCGAGTTGCTCATCGAAACGCAGGAGACGCACCGCCAGATCGACCTCGGCGGTGCGTTTCTTGCACATCGGCATCGGGATCGATCCGGCCCGTGGCAGGCTGGCGGAATGGATGAGCGCGCAGAGTGGGATGAGCGGTATGCCGAGTCGGACAAGGTCTGGAGTGGTGCGCCCAACGGGGCGTTGATCGCCGAGGTCGCAGGTATGCCGCCCGGTCGGGTGCTCGACGTCGGCTGTGGCGAAGGTTCCGACGCCATCTGGCTCGCTCAGCAAGGCTGGACGGTCACGGCGCTCGATGTCTCCGACGTCGCGGTGAATCGTGCGCGTGCCCATGCGGCCGAGGCGGGCGTCGAGGTGAACTTCCTGCTCAGCGGATTGCTCGACGCGGGGCTCGAGCCGGGCTCCTTCGAGCTGGTGGCGGCGCTCTATCCCGCGCTACGGCATACGGACGAGCACGACACCGAGGGCATCTTGCTAGCGCTGGCCGCGCCGGGCGGGACAGTGCTCTTTGTCCACCACGCCCGCGATCACGAGCACGATCACGACGGTCAGGACCACAGGGCGCATGGACACGGCCACCAGCACACCGAGGCGCCCCCGCAACGGTTCGACCCGGCGGACTATGTCAGTGTCGCCGACGTGAGCGCCCGGCTGGATTCAGGCTGGCAAGTCGATGTGGACGAAGAACGTGACCGCACCATCAGCGGGGGCCGCGGTGCTCGTCACGTCCGCGACCTCGTCCTTCGTGCCCACCGCCACGCCTAGAGAGTGCGACGCATAACCAAGCGAGGCATTCTCGAGGCCACTGCGTCGGTCTGGCCCACCACCTCAAACCCGATCTGGTCAAACATCGCTTTCACCCCAACGAAAGACATGGTGGTGTCCATTCGGCCAACAGGGTCCACCGGATAGGCCTCAACGGCCGGCGCTCCGTGGTCCGCCGCAAACTGCACGGCGCCTTCGATCAAGTGACTCGTGACCCCCTGCTTTCGGTGACCTGAGCGCACCACCAAACAGATGATGGACCACACGGGCACGTCGTCGACGGGGCGCATCAGCTTGGAGTGCACCAACTTCGGGATGTCACTGCGAGCGCCGACGTTGCACCATCCCACGGGGCGGTCATCCTGATAGGTGAGGACACCGGGCGGCACGTCGCGGTCGCAGAGTGCCCGCATCGACTGCTCCCGGTCCCCGCCGCCGAGTTCATCGACGTCGGCCTGGCGCAGACGATGCGGCAGGCACCAGCAGTGGGTGGGCCGTCGATTCGGGTTGACTACGTCGCTGAAGTCCTCGAACCGGTCCGCCGTCACCGGATGGGTCACCCAACTCGTCGTCATCAGACCACCCTGCCGCTCCCCGGGCAGATCGGCAAGGCGCGACCCGACGGGTGCGACGCGACGTTCAGGACGCGTTCAGCGCCGCCATTTCTTCTTCCGTCAAGGACAGATTTGCAGCGGCAGCCGAGTCGGTGACCGACTGGGGCCGCTTGGCCCCCGGGATCGGTATGACGTTCGGTGCCTGAGTCAACTCCCAAGCCAACGCAACCTGTTGAGGACTGATCCCTCGTGCGTCAGCGACCTCGGCAAACGCCGGGTGCTTGGTCGCGAGTTCCTTGGCGTCGGCGAGCCCGCCGAGCGGTGACCAGGCGAGGAAGGCCAAACCGAGCTCACGGCATACCTCGATCTCGGGTGCACTTGAGCGGAACTTCGGGTTGAACTGGTTTTGGACACTCACCAAAGAATCCCCTAGGACAGCGTGCGCCCGGCGGATCTGGTCCGGGTCGGCGTTGGAGAGCCCGACCATGGCGACTTTGCCCGAGTCGGCGATTTCCTTGACCGTCTCGATGATCGCGTCGTAATCCACGGCAGGGTCCGGGCGGTGATGCTGCCACAGGGCGATCTGCCCCACGCCTAGGCGCTGCAGGCTCGCATCGACCGCAGAGCGCAGGTGCTCGGCGCTGCTGTCGGTGTCCCAGCCCCCATCGGCGTCGCGGACGTGGCCACCCTTGGTGGCCAGCAACACCTGATCGCGCACCCCGAGCTCGTCGAGCAGGGACGCAATCAGAGCTTCGTTCTCCCCGTTGGCGTCGACTCCGGCATCGCCCGAACCGTAAGCGTCAGCGGTGTCGAAGAGCGTGACGCCCGCCTCCAGAGCCGCCCGCACCGTGTCGAGCAGTTGCTCCCGCGGCTGAAGGCCCGTCTGACTCATCGTCATCAACCCGAGCCCTACGGCCCCGACGTCATGGCGGCCGACAGTGTCATTTCCGATCATCCGTGTATGCATGCAATCGAGCCTACGCAGCCCCTCCTCGGCATCTGGAGGCGCGTACGGATCAGGACCTCAAGAGCATCACGCATCACCAGGCTGCGCGGATATCGGTCTGGGCAAAGTCCAAACCTTGTAGGCCAACGACTCACCCCGAGTCTTCGCGAGCGCGTAGGAAAAGCGGAACGACCCCAC
>JBBSKS010000070.1:0-11705 GCA_038256095.1 Actinomycetales bacterium
ATGACCGATGTGGGTGGGTGGGTTGAGGCTAGAGCCAGCCGGATTTGCGAAACGCGCGATACAAGAGGGCACAGATCGCGGCCATCACGGCAACGGAGATATAGAAACCGCCGGGAATATCGAGCACGCTCATGTGCTCGAAGTTCATTCCGAAGATTCCAGCCAGCAGTGTTGGTACGGCTGCGATAGCCACCCAGGCACTAATTTTGCGCATGTCGTCGTTTTGCCGAACCCCGACTTGGGCCAGGTGCGCACTCAGCACATCGGTGAGCAGGCCGTCGTAGGTGTCGATGTGCTCGACAACGTGCTCTAGGTGGTCTCCGACATCACGAAGGAGCAGCCGCATTTCCTCCGAGGCCAGTGGGCTGCGGTCGTCATAGAGCACCTCGAGAGCCTCGGTCAGAGGTTGCGCAGCACGGCGAAACTCCAGCACCTCGCGCTTGAGCAAATAAATCACGGACGAACTGGCCGGAACGTCCGTCCCGAAGACGGCGGCCTCAATCTGGTCTAGGTCTTGCTGGACCTCGGCGTCGATAGCCCGATAGGTGTCCACGACGGCATCAAGCACCGCATAGAACACGGCGATGGGGCCATGCTCGATGAGAAATCTGGGGTCAGACTCGACACGCTGACGCACATCTTTCAGCGGCGCCGCCTCGCCGGAGCGGACGGTGACCACGAAGCAGTCGCCGACGAAAATCATGACCTCGCCGGTCTCGATGTCGCTGGTCTGCTCGACATAGCGCAGAGTCCGAAGCACCGCAAAGTGCGTCTGATCGAACGCTTCGATCTTCACCCGCTGTTTGCCGTTGACCGCGTCCGCCACGGCCAAGGGGTGCAATCTAAGGTCGACGTTGACCTGCTCAAACTCCTCTGCCGTCGGGTCTTTCAACCCGATCCACAGGAAGCCCTCGCCGCCCTCACGCAGTTGCGCAAGATCGGCACTCAGATCGGTGCAGTCCACGCGCTTGCCGTGGCGATAGATGGCGCGATCAATGATCACGCGATCATCCGCGTGCTGATGCCTGCGAAGGCTGTGGCCGCATCAGAACAGACCGAGTTAGCGCTTGTGGAACAACCGACGCGCTGCGCCCAGCACCAGAGCGACCCCCGAGACGCCACCGAGTGCACCAGCCAACCGGTCAAGGCGCGGCTGCCCCTCGGCGTCGAAGGCAATCTCGTTGCCCTTGGCCTTGAGCTTGTCGAGCTGGCGACGCTTGAGTTCGGCGGGGCTGGCTCGGAAGGTCAGTTGGTCGACAGTGCGCGCCAACCGATCACGGGTTGCCGAGAGGTCAGCCTCGATGTCCTTCTCGGAACGTGGCTTGGGCTTATCGGCCATGGGGTTTCTCCTGAAGATGTGATGAGGTCGAGGTGCGCATGTCTCGCCTGAGACGATAACGCAGAACACCCCACGACGAACGATGGAGGGCACCATGTCAGCACTAGAGGTAGGCCAAAAAGCACCCGATTGGACCCTTGAAGACTCCGGCGGCCACGACGTCAGCCTGCGCGACTACGACGGTCAAAAGCTCATCATGTACTTCTACCCCGCCGCCATGACCCCCGGCTGCACCACGCAGGCGTGTGACTTCCGGGACAATCTAGCCCGCTTCACCAGCGCTGGGTATGCCGTCGTGGGGCTCTCCCCCGACAAGCCTGAGAAGCTGGCCACGTTCGCCGAGCAAGAGGCGTTGAGCTTCCCGGTCCTCTCAAACCCAGATAAGGACGTCTTGAAGGCCTACGGCGCTTACGGCGAGAAGAAGCTCTACGGAAAATCGGTCACTGGCGTCATTCGCTCAACGATCGTGCTCGACGGCGAAGGCCGAGTCGTTTTGGCTAAGCACAATGTGAAAGCCACGGGACACGTGGCAATGCTCAGCAAAGCCCTGGGCATCACGCTTGGCTGACCTGCTCCAGCGGGTCGCGGTCGCCACGGAACTTCTTCACGCTGTACACGAGCAGACCCAGGGCTATCAGGCCCGAGGCCACGATGCTCACGCCGGCCCAGGCCCCGCCGAAGAGCCACCAGCGCTCATCTAGCGGCCAGAAGCCGGGAGGCGGCGGCGACGCGATGAAGGTGGTTCCGACGGCGCACACGCACATTCCTCCGAAGGCACTCACCACAATCCTCGGCCACGTTTTGACGCCCTCTTTGGCGGCGCGATAGGCCTGTTTCTTCATGGGTGCCAGTTGACGCTCAGCCCATTCGTTGTTTTGGGCCAGAATCACCAAGCCAGTGACCACGATCAGCATCCCCGGCCCCGGCAGAGGCATCAAGATGACGCCAACGACCATCAGGGACCACCCGATGATGTCGTAGCCAATACGGCGCAGCCAGCGCCTGATCGCATTCACCGGTCCAGCATGCCAAGTTTTCCTGGCAGAACCACCATCCTTTCGGCTATGTCCAGGGTTTCGCCGCGACGGCCCCCGTCGGCATATCATCGGTCCCACGCGTTCGTGGTGGAATTGGCAGACACGCAGGATTTAGGTTCCTGTGCCTTCGGGTGTGCGGGTTCAAGTCCCGCCGAGCGCACGTGAGCGCACGCGACCCTCGGGGGTACCCTTGGTCCGTTCCGCTTGAATCTGGGCATATGGGCCCCCACGGATTTCGCCCCGGCCTGGCCAGGCTCGTGCGGGACGATGCACGGACTCCCGTCGTGTCGGTGGGATCGAACGCCTCCCCGCGGGTTCTCTACGACAAGCTCAGCCAGGTGCTGGACGAGGCCCCACACGAACTCGTGGATGTGCACCTTCACGACGTGCCGAGACTGCGCGTCGGCCACTCGGCCCACGTGAGCAACGGCGGCTACATTGCCGCAGCACCTTTCCTTGCTGACCCGGAGGTGGCCGGGCACGCGGCTACTACCCCGCGACGCGAGCCGTCTGCATACTCGGTTGGTTGGTTCACCCCGCTCCAGCTCGTCGCGCTGGATGCCACAGAGCCCAACTATCGCCGCGTGCCTCTGCCTTCCTACGTCGCCCCGGTCGAGGGTGCGCAGGTCTACGCCTCTATCCACGGGGTCATCGGCGAGAGCGGTCAGCGACTGTCGCTGCTCCCGCAAGGCGATGTACACCACTGGCTGCTAGCGCGGCTCCCGTGCTTGCGGGCCATCGGCACAAACCACCCCTGGCCGTATGCCGACGCGCACCTTCGCGCGCAGATACGGCACGAGTTGGCGGACCTGGGCCTGGTAACACCCAGTGGTCTAGAGAACCTTCAACCCGCTCGTCGCCACCCCGGGCCGCAGGATTTGCCAGCCCGCACCCCAGGACGCGACCTCGGCGACCACGCTGTCGACTAGCGCGGCCTGCGCCAAGACCAGGGTCGAGGGGCCAGCACCGGATATGACGGCAGCAAGTCCTAACCCTCGGAGGGTATCCACGGCGGCCATCGATGCCGGGTAGGTCCCGCGTCGCTGCTCCTGATGCAACCAATCGCTTGTTGCGTCGAAGAGGAACGTGGGGTCGGTGCTCAGCGCGTGGGTCAGCAGGGCAGCCCGTCCCGACTGGTGCACAGCATCGCCGAACGGGACGTAGGTAGGCAGCGCGGCGCGTGCGGTTGAGGTAGCCAATCGGTCGCTTGAGGGCACCAGCACCACGGGCTCAATGTCGGGGTGGACGCTCAGGGCAGCAGTGCGGACCACTTCCGGCGATGGCATCCATGACACCGTCAGGCCCCCATAGACACTGGCAGACGAGTTGTCGGGGTGGCCTTCCCAAATACCGGCGCGGGTGTTGATGACCGCACGGTCCGATTCGCTCAGGGCGGGGTCGGAGCCAGCGAGGCTGTGGGCCAGGGCGAAGCCCAGGCCGAGCCCGCCGACGATGGCGCTGGCCGACGAGCCCATTCCGGCCGACATCGAGATGGTGTTGCGGCATTCAATGACCAAACCTCGGCCTTGCTGCGCCAACTCCTCGATCCACGGGCCGCCACACACGCGCAATCCCTCGCGCACGGCGCGAACCACGAGGTGGGTTTCGTCGCGAGGCAAGGCGGTGGCTCCTTCGCCGGCGAGCAACACCTCCAGACCAGGGTCGGTTGTCACCGTTGCCGCGTACTCGTCGTAGCGGCCAAGGCCGATACCGACGGAGTCGAAGCCCGGCCCGCAGTTCGCGCTGCTTGCCGGCACCTGCACCGTGATTGGTAGCCCAGGGGTGACCCGCGCAGTCATCAGTAGGTAGCGGGCAGGTCGGCGGTGTGAGCGAGAGCTGGCTGGGCCGCTCTCACGCCTGCATACCTAGAGCCGTGGCCGCGCTATGGGCATCCACGCTGATCCGGGTCGGCACGATGTCAGCGCCGTCGGCGCCCTTCAGTGCCCACTGCGGGTCTTTGAGTCCGTGGCCGGTGACGGTGCACACGATGGTGGCCCCGGCAGGCACTAGCCCAGCGGCCGAACGCTTCAGCAATCCGGCGACCGAGGCGGCTGAGGCTGGCTCGACGAAGATCCCTTCGCGAGCCGACAGCACCCGATGCGCGTCCAGAATTTCTTGGTCGGTGACCGCTTCGATCACGCCACCGGAGTCGTCACGGGCTTCGAGGGCTTGACGCCACGAGGCGGGGTTGCCGATGCGGATGGCCGTGGCCAAGGTGTCAGGATCGTCGACCGGGTGCCCAAGCACGATTGGGGCGGCGCCCTCGGCTTGGAATCCCCACATGATCGGCAAGTGCGTCGCCGGGCCCGGCATTGCGCTGCTGGTGGTGTATTCGCCGTAACCCTTCCAGTAGGCCGTGATGTTGCCGGCGTTGCCGACGGGCAGACAGTGAATGTCGGGGGCATCCCCGAGCTCGTCGACAATCTCGAAAGCAGCGGTCTTTTGGCCCTCGATGCGTGCTGGGTTGACCGAGTTCACCAACTCGATCGGATAGCTCTCGGCCAACTTGCGGGCGACCGTCAAGCAGTCGTCGAAGTTGCCGTCGACCTGCAAAAGCGTCGCACCGTGCGCAATGGCCTGGGACAATTTGCCCATCGCGATCTTGCCGTCGGGCACCAACACTCCGCAGGTCATTCCGGCCTTGGTGGCGTATGCCGCAGCCGAGGCACTCGTGTTGCCCGTGGACGCGCAGATGACGGCTTTGGCACCGATGTTCGCGGCAGCGGAGATCGCCGCAGTCATCCCCCGGTCCTTGAAGGACGCCGTCGGGTTCAGGCCTTCGTATTTGATGTGGACCTGCGCCCCGACCAATTCAGAGAGGTGCTCTGCCGGGATCAACGGTGTTCCGCCCTCGCGCAGGGTCACCGGAGTGGAGGTGATCGACGACGGCAAGCGGTCGGCATACTCGCGGATGACGCCGCGCCATTGGTGAACCATGGTGTCCTTCTTGCAGTGGTATGCCGGTCAGCCGGCTGGGGTAAATCGCGCCAGCAGATCATCGGCCAAGGCGCCGAACGCGGCGCCTCGGTGAGAGATAGCGTGCTTTTGTGCTGAGGAGTACTGGGCCAGCGTGCGCCCGTCAGGCATCCTCAGAAGTGGATCGTAGCCGAAGCCGCCCTCGCCGTGTGGCTCGCGCACAAGCACCCCGCGGACGTCACCTTCCCGCACGATTTCGGTGCCGTCGGGCAGCACCAGCGCCGCCGCACAGACGAAACCGGCCCCACGATGCTCGTCAGGGACATCGGCGAGTTGAGCCAACAATAGGTCGTTGTTAGCCCGGTCCCGCTCGGCCCCACCGACGCCCGACCAGCGGGCGCTGAAGACCCCAGGGCTGCCGCCGAGCACGTCGACGGCCAAGCCGGAATCGTCGGCCATCGACGGCAAGCCGGTGACCTCCATTGCCGCCCGTGCCTTGAGCAGCGCATTGGCGGCAAAGGTCACCCCTGACTCCACAACTTCGCCAGCCTTAGGGAAGTCGGTGATCCCGATCAGATCCCTATCGATCCGGGCCAGCACATCGCGCAGGATCTCCCGCAACTCCCCCACTTTGTGCTCGTTGCGGGTGGCCAGCACCAGAGTGCGCGCCGAGCTCACGATGCCGAGCGATCCGAACCCAGGGCGGTCTGCTGCGCGGTAGCGAGGTCGGCGCAGCCGCCCACGGCCAGATCGAGCAGTTGATTCAAGAGCTGCCGGTCAAAGGGTGCGCCCTCGGCGGTTCCTTGCACCTCGATAAACGCCCCCTCTCCGGTGAGCACCACGTTCATGTCGGTGTCGGCGTTGGAGTCCTCGGGGTAATCCAGGTCCAGCACCGGGCGACCGTCAACAACACCCACGCTGATCGCCGCTATCGAACCGCTGATGGGGGTAGCGTTCTTGGCGATGAATCCGCGCTCGCGAGCCGTCTCAACCGCGTCAACCATCGCCACGTAGGCGCCGGTGATGGCAGCAGTGCGGGTGCCGCCGTCGGCTTGCAGCACATCACAGTCCAACTGGATGGTGTTCTCGCCTAGCGCCGACAGGTCAATGACTGAGCGCAGGCTGCGGCCAATGAGACGTGAGATTTCGTGGGTGCGGCCACCAATGCGGCCCTTGACAGACTCGCGGTCACTACGGGTGTGCGTGGCGCGCGGAAGCATAGCGTATTCAGCGGTCGTCCAGCCCTTGCCGCTGCCCTTGCGCCAGCGCGGCACCCCGTTGGTTAACGACGCTGCGCAGAGCACCCTGGTCTTGCCAAACTCCACGAGGACACTGCCCTCGGCGTGGTCCAGCCAGTTACGGGTGATCCGCACGTCGCGGAGTTGGTCAGGGGTGCGGCCATCGTGGCGCAGAGCAGGCGTTTCAGTCATCCGGCAAGGCTAACGCGCGATGACGACAGACCCGTCGCCCCTGGCCTGCCCACCGACCTCCATGACGTATCGGCTCGGTTGCGGTTTAGGCCACCGAGACGTCAATGGTGTGCCAACCGGTCGCCCCGTTGGGGGCCACCGCGGCCTCTTCAGGCGTCTGCATCTCACCGTCCTTATTGGTGGCGCGCACCACGACGGTGTGATCGCCGCTGGGCGCATCCCAGTCCAAACGCCACTGCAACCAGGTGTCGTCACTGACCGAGCCGCCCAGCTCTGCGGTTTGCCATTCGCCGCTGTCGACCTGCACCTCGACCTTCTCGATGCCGGTTTGCTGGTCCCAGGCCACCCCAGCGATGACGCTCTTTCCCGCTTCAACGCTTTCGCCGGGGGCCGGCACGTCGATGCGTGACTGCACCTTGATCGGTCCTTCGGCGCTCCACCCGCGGGGGGTCCAGTAGCCCTGGTCGGCAGCAAAGGTCGTGATCTTCAAGTCCACGACCCACTTGGTCGCCGAGACATAGCCATAAAGGCCGGGCACGACCATCCGCACCGGGAAGCCGTGCTGGGCTGGCAGCGGCTCACCGTTCATCAGCACCGCGAAGATCGAGTCGCGGTCGTCGGTCAAGGCCTCCAGCGGCGTGCCCGCGGTGAACCCGTCCGAGCTCGTCGACAGCACCATGTCGGCGTCGCCGGACACGCCAGCGCGCTTAAGAAGCTCGCGGATCGGCCACCCGGTCCACACCGCGTTACCGATCAGGTTGCCGCCCACGGGGTTGGACACACAGGTCAAGGTGACCGCGGTCTCCATCAACTCTTCGTTGAGGATGTCCTCGAAGGTCATCTCGATTTCTTGGTCGACCATGCCGTGCACCCGGATGGACCAAGTAGCGGAATCGATTTGCGGCACCGATAGGGCCGTGTCGATCCGATAGAAGTTGTCGTTAGGCGAGACGTATGAGGCCAGTCCATTGATCTCGAAGTCTGCGTCAGCGGGGATGCTCACCGGGGGGCCCGAAGTTGCCGCCGTGCCCGCGAACCGATCCGTGACCCGCTTGCGCGCCGCCTGCACCGTCTCTCCAGCGTTACTCATGGTGCGCCCGGCATACATCGCGCCTGCCCCGAGCACCGTCAACCCGGTGCCCCAGGCGAGCACGCCACGGCGACTGGGCGCGGCACCGTCGGCCGGCGCGACCGAGGCGGCCGCCCCCGCTCCACGCGAAAGCCAGCTGAGCACGCCCAGCCCGGCGAGGGTTCCGAGGATGGTGGGCAACGTCTCGACCGAGGAGCTTCCGGGTCGGGTCAACACGATCGCGCTGCCGATGATCCCGACGACGGCAAAGAGGGCCAAGCCAAGCCGATAGCGAGCCGTCGTGATGACGCCAAGCAGCGCACAGGCAATGAAGAGCGTGAGCCCCATGCCGACAAAGAGCGCCAGCTTGTCGTTGGTCCCGAACGTTGCGACGGCAAAGTCCTTCAGCCACGGCGGGGTGCGGTCAACGAAGCCGCCACCCACGGCCAACAGAGGCGATGAAGTTCCACTGGCGGCGTCGACTCGGGTCAGCGCAAGCGCGAGCAGCTCGGCAACGCCAAGAGTCACGGCGCCAGCCGCCACCCCTGACAATGGGGCACCAATACGGAAAGTCATGTTTATATCCTCTCAACCGAATGCGTCTGTGTGGATAACGCAAATGTGACGGCACAATTTCCGCCGGCACGAATTCGTCGTTGCGGAGGTCACGGATTGTTTGGAATGCCGACATCCAGGGCTGCACCGCATGGGCGGAGCGCGATGGTGCTTCCCGGTCGGGCGAGCTCAACCTCTCCCGGCCATACCTCGCCGGCGTCGGATCGGCATACTTCCGGGTCGTTCCATGCCGGGATGTGCGTCAGCATCAGTCGGGCGACTCCACCGGCATCACGGGCCGCCTGCGCTGCCCGTCGACCCGTGAGGTGCACACCAGCGGTGACGTCCCGGCCCTCAACGAAGGCCGCGTCGGCCAGCACCAGGTCGGCCCCAGCCATCATCGGCAGCAACGCGGCGCAGCTGTCGGTGTCACCGGTGTAGGCCAGCACCGCTCCCCCGCACTCAACCCGAAACCCAAAGGCCGGCACGGGGTGATTGACGGCATACGGCGTGATCAGGAACGGGCCGACGGCAACCGACTGCTGATCAGTCACCTCACGAAACACGAAGGTGTCGTCGACTGCTGTGGCTTCATCGACGCCGTGGGCACGCGCAATCCGCTCCGCCGCGCCAGCTGGGGCCCAGACATCGAGGCTGGGTGGCTGCGGTCGGTATGGGTGGTGGGTGCGCATGACGTGCAGACCGGTGAGGTCGAGGCAGTGGTCTGGATGCAGATGCGACAACACGATGGCGTCGATGCTCAGCGGATCGGCGTGCTTCTGCAACGCCCCAAGAGCCCCGTTGCCAAGGTCGAGGAGCACGCGCCAGGTGCGCCTATCGGCCACTGCGGTCAACAAATAACAACTGGCCGGGCTCTCTGGGCCCGGGAACGAGCCTGAGCAACCGACAATGGTGAGGTTGAAGCCGGCGCTGGGTGCGGTCGTGGCTGCCGAGGACTGGTCACCGTTCATGCGCCGCGCTCTTCGGGGCGGCCAACGTAGGCCCGGGCCACGTGCTCCACCTCAGGGCCCAGGAATCGTCGCGCAAGCGGGGTAAACCCCAAAGGGTCGCCGGTGGTCAAGAACTGGTGGCTCGGTGACCCTTGGCTGCTCGGTCGCAGCATGCCGGTGTCGGTCAACACCCGGTAGAGATCGGCAGCAGTGGCGGCGGCGGACGACACTAACGTGACCCGATCGCCCAGCACATAACTCAGCGCACTGGTCAGCAGCGGGTAGTGCGTGCAGCCCAGGATCAACGTGTCGATCTCGGCGTCCTGCAACGGCGCAAGGTAGTCACGGGCGGTCGCAATCACCTCCTCGCCGCTGGTCACCCCTGCCTCCACGAACTCCACGAAGCGCGGACACGGCTGACTGAAGATCTGCACGTGGGGCGGGGCGGCCGCGAAAGCATCAAGGTATGCACGGCTCTGGTGGGTCGCGACGGTAGAGATCACGGCGACTCGGCCGGTGTGGGTAACGGACATGGCGCGGCGCACCGCGGGGCGGATGACTTCCACGACCGGCACGTTGTACCTCTCGCGAGCATCGGCCAGCACAGCCGCGGAGGCGGAGTTACACGCAATTACCAGCGCTTTGACACCGTGATCGACAAGGCGATCGAGGCATTGCAGGGCGTTGGACCGCACGTCGGCAATCGGTTGCGGCCCATAGGGCGCGCGGGCGGTGTCTCCGAGGTAGAGAACAGCTTCGTCCGGCAGCTGGTCGAGGACCTCGCGGGCCACAGTCAATCCCCCGAACCCCGAGTCGAAGATCCCAATCGGCGAGTCAGTCACCGGACAAGATTAGTCGCCTGCGCAGACACTGGCGGTATGCCGGATAATCACCGCCAATAGACGTAGACACGTCAGCGACCATAGGGGAGCAATGAGCACGACACCCAAGGGCAAAGCAATACCTGACGACGCCACCACGAGCGCGGCTAGCGACAGCGAGGCCCCTACGGCTGCGGCCGATCCTGATCAGGACCGGGACAGCTCGGCCACTGTCGATCCCGATGACAAGGCAGGCGGGGAGTACACCGTCGACCGAGGCGTGGTTGTTGGGGCGTGGATCGATATGGCAGCTCGATGGTCGGGACGGCTCATTCTGGTAGTCGTCGGCATCGTGCTGGCGCTCTGGGGTCTGTCGACCCTGTGGGCTGGGTTGCTGCCGGTCATCTTGGCTCTAATCCTCACCGCTCTTTTGATGCCGCTCAAGCAGTCCATGCTCAAACGGGGTATCGGCCACACGATCTCGGCGCTGCTCACCTTGATCACGACGCTGGCGGCTCTGGTCGGCACCTTCGTTCTAATCGCTCCCGATGTCGGCAGTCAGCTCTCAGATATCGGGAAGACAGCTCAAGGTGGCATCGACCAGCTTCAGAACTGGTTGGCGCGCGGGCCACTGGAGCTAGGCAGCGATGAGATCAACAACGCCATAGATCGCGCCACCACCTGGATTCAGACGCGCAGCGGAGACATCGCCTCCGGTGCCTTTAGCGGCGTCTCCGCGGCCGGGTCTCTGCTCATCAACGTCATCTTGATCTTGGCGCTGACCTTCTTCTTCCTCAAAGATGGCCATCGGTTCCTGGGCTGGCAACGCTCGGTGATGGGCCGCGGCGCTGGCCGACACCTCACAGAGGTCCTCACGCGCAACTGGACGGTCCTCGGCGGCTTTATTCGCACCCAGGCCCTGGTGAGCGCCATCGATGCAGTGCTGATCGGTGCCGGGTTGTTCATTCTCAACGTGCCACTAGCTCTCGCGCTGACTGTCATCACCTTCTTCGCCGGCTTCATTCCGATCGTCGGCGCCATCACCGCAGGCGCTCTCGCGGTCCTCGTGGCCTTGGTAAGCAACGGCTGGCAAACAGCCCTGATCATCGTGGCGATCATCGTGCTGGTGCAGCAGCTCGAGGGGAATGTCCTCTCCCCCATGTTGCAGGGAAAGACCATGCAGGTGCACCCCGGTCTCATCCTGGTCACGGTCACGATCGGCGGAACGCTCTTCGGGATCGTCGGTGTATTCCTGGCTGTGCCCCTGACAGCGTCACTGGTGGCAACCGCTCGGTATATCAGCGAACAACTAAGCCTGCGCACCGGCGACGTCAACGCGGACGCCGTGCGGGCAGAGACACCCGAGGGCAAGATGGCCGCGCAGAACGGTCAAGCGACCCACGCTCACTACCAAGTCATCGAGGCCGCCAAACAAGCCGGGCTGCGAGCTGAAAGTCCCGCCGCCGAAGCGTGACGCATGAAGAAGGGGCTTCTGCACAACCACCACGGGTTGTGCAGAAGCCCCTTTCAAAATTCACCCCCCAGAACACGTGCCGACAGAAGTTCGTCGGTCCCTAGGGGCGTACAT
>JBBSKS010000071.1:0-11644 GCA_038256095.1 Actinomycetales bacterium
AGACGTCCCGGTCGGTGGCGCGACCTACGACAAGGACTCTGAGACGGTCTACACCCAGCCGACGCCAGGCGAGTTCCGAGCCTTCGACTCCACCTGCCCTCATCAGGGTTGTGCGGTGTCGGAGTTCACCGACGGTCAGATGTCGTGCCCTTGTCACGGGAGCAAGTTCGATGTGAGCACCGGTGACGTGACCGCAGGTCCAGCGACCTCAGGGCTGACTCCCCGCGACGTCACGGTCAATGGCGCCGACCTGGTGCTCGGCTAGGCGCGAGCCCGCTCACTGTGGCTGATCCCTCGACATACCGCCCGGGTCCGGGCGAAATCCCCCTCGACCCGGGGGTATACCGCTTTCGCGACGCGCATGGTCGCGTCATTTACGTGGGCAAGGCCAAGTCTCTACGGCCCCGGCTCAGCTCCTACTTCCAAGACATCTCGGCGCTGCATCCTCGCACCCGCTCTATGGTCACCACGGGCGCCAGCGTGGAGTGGACGGTCGTCAGCAACGAAGTCGAGGCGCTGCAGCTCGAGTACTCCTGGATCAAGGAGTTTGATCCTCGCTTCAACGTCAAATACCGCGACGACAAGTCCTATCCATACCTGGCGGTCACGCTCGGCGAGGACTTCCCGCGGGCCCAAATTCTGCGTGGAGCCAAGCGACAGGGCACCCGCTACTTCGGCCCGTATACGCACGCCTGGGCGATCCGCGAGACCCTCGACCAACTGTTGAGGGTCTTTCCGGTCAGGACGTGCAGCAAGGGGGTCTTCAATCGTGCTGCGCAGGTCGGGCGGCCGTGCCTGCTGGGCTACATCGACAAATGCTCAGCGCCGTGTGTCGGCAAGGTCGACGCCCAGGAGCACCGCGAGATTGCCGAGGACTTCTGCGACTTCATGGCGGGGAACACCGGGCGCTTCGTCAAGCGACTCGAAGCCAAGATGAAGGCCGCCAGCGCAGAGCTCGACTTCGAGACGGCCGCCCGGCTGCGCGACGATGTGGGGGCGCTGCGACGAGCGCTTGAGAAGTCAGCCGTGGTGCTGCCCGACGCGACCGATGCCGACGTTTTTGCGATGGCCGAGGACGAGTTGGAAGTCGCCGTTCAGGTGTTCCACGTGCGCGGTGGTCGCATCCGGGGCCAGCGCGGCTGGGTCAGCGAAAAGGGAGCCGAGGACTCCGGTGACATCATCGAGCATCTTCTGCAGCAGGTCTATGGGGGAGAGTCGCCGGAGGCCGTGCCGCGCGAGGTGTTGGTCCCGATCATGCCCACCGCCGGGAGCGATGTAGATCTATGGCTCGGCGGTCTGCGCGGGTCCAACGTCTCGGTCCGTGTGCCCCAACGCGGCGACAAACGGGCGCTGATGGAGACGGTGGCCCGCAACGCGCAACAGTCTCTGGCGCGGCACAAGGTGACCCGCTCGGGCGACCTGACGTTGCGCAGTCAGGCTCTGCACAACCTGCAGAAGGTGTTGGAGCTCGATGAAGCCCCGCTGCGGATGGAGTCCTTCGATATTTCGCACGTCCAGGGCACCAACGTGGTCGGGTCCATGGTCGTCTTCGAGGACGGTCTTCCGCGTAAGTCCGAGTACCGCAAATTCATCGTCCGGGACGGCACCGGCGACGACACTGCCGCGATGCATGAGGTGCTGACTCGCCGCTTCAAGTACCTCGCCGAGCCTCACCCAGAGCGCGACGAACTGGGCAAGCCGTCGAAATTCGCCTACCCACCCAACCTTGTCGTCGTCGATGGCGGCCTCCCGCAAGTCAACGCCGCACAAGCCGCGTTGGGTGATGTAGGCGTCAACGACGTAGTCGTCATCGGGCTGGCCAAGCGGCTTGAAGAGGTGTGGGTGCCGGGGCAAGAGTTCCCGGTGATCCTGCCGCGCAACAGTGAGGGCCTCTACTTGCTCCAGCGCGTGCGCGACGAGGCCCACCGTTTCGCCAACACCTTCCACCGGCAACGGCGATCCAAAGCCATGACTACCAGTGCCCTCGACGATGTGCCGGGATTGGGGCCAGCACGTCAGCAGCAACTCTTGGCGGCCTTCGGGTCGGTAAAACGACTTCGCTCCGCTACGGTCGAAGACCTGCAGACCGTCGCGGGCATCGGTCCGGCGCTGGCCGAATCCATTGCGACAGCGCTGCACGCACCCGAGCACGAGCGGATGGCCGTTAATGTCAGCACAGGCGAGGTCGTTGAGTCGTGAGGTCATTGAGTCGTGAGGTCATGGCGTGACGAGGTCAGGGAGTAAAAGTGCACCGAGTGAAAGGGCACCGATGAGCGAGCAGGCAGTACCGGACTCACCCGCCCGGGGTGAATTTGTCCTACTGACGGGGATGAGTGGCGCGGGGCGTACCACCGCAGCGGACGTCTTAGAAGACCGCGGCTGGTATGTGGTGGACAACCTTCCGGCGAAGATGTTGTCGGCGCTTGCTGAGGCTTTGGAAGACGATGCCCATCGCCGCGTCGCTGCCGTGGTGGACGTGCGTAGCAGGGACTTCATCGCTGACTTCTCCCAAGCCATGAACGACCTACGTCGCACGGGGTGGCACCCCCTGATCTGCTTTCTCGACGCGACCGACGAGGTGTTGGTGCGCCGGTTCGATGCAGTCCGTCGCCCGCACCCCCTGCAAGGCGAGGGGCTGCTGCTCGACGGCATACGTCAAGAGCGTCGGCTGCTAGCCGACGTCAGGTCGTCCGCCGACATCGTCACGGACACCAGCAGCTACAACGTTCATCAGCTCAGCGCCGCGATCGATCAGCTGCTGGGCAGCGACGATGAGCCACAGTTGCGCCTAGCGGTTATGTCGTTCGGCTTCAAATACGGCATTCCTTTGGACGCCGACATCGTTTTCGATATGCGCTTCTTGCCCAATCCCTACTGGAACCCTGATCTGCGCGAGTTCAACGGTCGAGACGCCCCGGTCCGCGACTTTGTGTTGGCCCAAGCAGGGGCGCTGGAGTTCATCGACAACGCCGAGGTGCTGTTGCGCACTGCGGTGCACGGCTATCTGCGCGAGCACCGCCGCCACGTCACCTTGGCAGTGGGGTGCACCGGCGGCAAACATCGGTCGGTGGCCACCGTCGAGCAACTGTCTGCTCGCCTCGGCGAGATGGCCGGCGTGTCGATTACGAGTTTCCACCGCGACCTTGGCCGCGAATGAGTGAGCTACGCATGGTGGCTCTCGGCGGCGGTCATGGCCTCGCCGCCTCGCTGCAAGCGCTTCGTCACCTCTCGGAGAACATCACCGCCATCGTGACCGTTGCCGATGACGGCGGATCGAGCGGGCGACTGCGCGACGAGTTCGACATTCTTCCCCCCGGTGATCTGAGGATGGCTCTTGCGTCCCTATGTGAAGACACCAGTTGGGGGCGCCAATGGTCCTCAGTGCTGCAGCACCGCCTCGGAGGCTCGGGGGAGTTGTCCGGTCACGCGCTGGGCAACTTGCTGTTGATGAGCCTGTGGGAGTTGACCGACGAGCCGGTGAAGGGGCTCGACGTCGCGGGGCGCCTGCTGAACATTCGCGGGCGGGTGCTGCCGATGTCCACCGTCCCGCTCAAAATTGAGGCCGAGGTCGAAACGAACACACAGAACAACGCCGACAGCGAGCATGCTTGCGACGTGACGACGGTGCACGGGCAATCTTTGATAGCCCGTGCGAAGGGGCGCGTGAAGTCCGTGTCATTGTGGCCATCGGAGCCACCGGCGTGTGAGGAGGCCGCGGAGGCCATCACCGTCGCAGACTGGGTGATCTTGGGCCCGGGCTCGTGGTTCACCTCGGTGATGCCGCACCTGCTCGTGCCCGGAATCCGTCAGGCCCTTGAAGCCACGCCGGCCCAAAAAATCTTGACGCTCAACGTGGGGTCCCACGACAAAGAAACGAAGGGATTCTCGATGGCCGAGCACGTCGAGGCGATGCGCAGCCACGCACCTGGGCTGACGTTCGACTACGTCATCGCCGATCCCGGCGTCGTGCGAACCGGGGAGAACGCGCTCCGCAGGGCGTGTGAGAGCGTCGGCGCCGAGCTCGTCGTGTCGGGTGTCAGCAAGCTACGGGGCCAAGGGCAGCACGACACATTGCGGCTCGCTGCTGCCTTCCGTGATGTGATGTCCCACCCCTCCACGTCTTCAGAGCCTCCCCTGAGGCTCGACGCGGACACTCGAACGCTGCGGAGATGACTGGTATGGCGATGACGGCACGAGTGAAGGACGAACTAAGTCGTCTTCCGGTCACCAAAACCTGCTGCCGCAAGGCTGAGGTTGCCACCATGCTGCGCTTTGCAGGGGGGCTGCACATCATCGGCGGCCGGATCGTGATCGAGGCTGAGCTCGACACGGCACAGTCCGCTCGAAGGCTCCGGGGCTTCATCCACGAGGTGTACGGCGTGCGAAGCGAGATTGTCGTGATGAGCGCTGGCGGGTTGCGCAAGACGACGAGGTATGTCGTCCGTGTGGCCACCGAGGGGGAGACCTTGGCTCGTCAGACGGGTCTGATCGACCACCGTGGGCGCCCCGTGCGCGGTCTGCCGCCCAAGGTGGTGGGTGCCTCAGTGTGTGACGCCGAAGCCGCATGGCGGGGTGCCTTCTTGGCGCACGGCTCGATCACCGAGCCCGGCCGATCCTCTGCCCTCGAGGTGACCTGTCCTGGCCCCGAGGCTGCACTAGCGCTCGTCGGGGCGGCCCGGCGCTTGGGATTGGCCTCCAAAGCGCGAGAAGTGCGGGGGGTCGACCGTGTGGTGCTGCGCGATGGCGACGCTATTGGCGCGATGTTGACCCGACTCGGTGCCCACGAAGCGGTGCTTACTTGGGAAGAGCGACGGATGCGTCGCGAGGTACGCGCCACCGCCAATCGACTGGCCAACTTTGACGACGCCAATTTGCGTCGCTCGGCGCGGGCAGCGGTAGCGGCTGGGGCCCGCGTTCAGCGAGCCCTAGACATACTCGGCCCGGATGTGCCGGAGCATCTTGCCGTTGCAGGACGCTTGCGTCTGCAGCATAAGCAAGCCAGTCTTGAGGAGCTCGGTGCTCTCGCTGAGCCCGCCATGACCAAAGACGCTGTGGCTGGTCGGATTCGCCGCCTCCTAGCGATGGCTGACAAGCGAGCGTACGAAGAAGGCATTCAGGGCACCGAAGGTGATGTCCGCGGCGACATGTTTGATGATTGAGACTAGATCGAGACTTGGCTTCTGATCCTTTAGGTTAGAAGTCGAAAGCCATCCGCTGGTGCAACGTGGCTCCGGCAGGGCTGACCCTCAAGAGCGTGACCCACATCAACCGAAAGGCGCACCCCGATGACCGTACGGGTAGGCATTAATGGATTTGGCCGCATCGGCCGCAACTTCTTCCGCGCTGTGCACGCATCTGGCGCCGACATCGAGATCGTAGGTGTCAACGACCTCACGGACAACGCCACCTTGGCCCACCTCCTGCGCTACGACTCGATCCTGGGGCGCCTTGACGGTGAAGTGACCTCCACCGACACTGAGATCAGTGTCGACGGCGTCTCGTTCAAGGCTTCCGCCGAGCGCGACCCCAGTGCTGTGCCGTGGGGTGAGATGGGGGCCGACGTCGTCATCGAGTCGACCGGATTCTTCACTGAGGCCAGTGCAGCGCAGGCCCACATCGACGCTGGCGCCAAGAAGGTCATTATTTCGGCGCCCGCCAAGAACGAGGACATCACCATCGTGATGGGTGTCAACCACGACCTCTACGACGCGAGCGTGCACCACATCATCTCCAACGCGTCATGCACCACGAACTGCCTGGCCCCCATGGCTAAGGCCCTGAACGATGACCTGGGCATCGTGAAGGGTCTGATGACGACCATTCACGCCTACACCCAGGATCAGAACCTGCAAGACGCGCCGCACAAGGACTTGCGTCGCGCTCGCGCCGCAGCGTTGAACATCGTGCCGACCACGACGGGTGCAGCCAAGGCGGTCGCTCTCGTGTTGCCGGAGCTGAAGGGCAAGCTCGACGGCTTTGCGCTGCGCGTCCCGATCGCTACCGGCTCGGCCACCGACCTGACCTTTGAGGCGGGCCGCGAGACCACCGCCGAAGAGGTCAACGCGATCGTCAAGGCGGCCGCGGAGGGTCCCCTCAAGGGCATCCTGCGCTACACCGAGGACCCCATCGTGTCCAAGGACATCGAGACCGACCCGGCTTCGTGCATCTTCGACTCCGGCTTGACCAAGGTCATCGGCAACCAGGTCAAGGTCGTCGGCTGGTACGACAATGAGTGGGGCTACTCCTCACGCCTGGTCGACCTGACCACGCTCGTCGGCAAGAGCATCTGAGCCAATGCGCACCATAGATTCACTCTCCGATCTGCGCGGCAAGCGAGTCTTGGTGCGCAGTGATCTGAACGTCCCGCTCGACGGGTCCCGGATCACCGACGATGGTCGCGTCCGCGCGTCGGTCCCGACCATCGAACGACTGACCCAGGCGGGTGCACGCGTGATCGTGTGCGCCCACCTGGGACGTCCCAAAGGCACGCCTGAGGCCAAGTACTCCCTGGAGCCGGTTGCCGCGCGTCTTTCCGAATTTTTGGGCTCGCCCGTCGGCTTCAGCGCTGAGACTGTGGGGGAGAGTGCGCGGGCCGCGGTCGACGCCCTCGGCGACGGCGACGTGCTCGTCCTGGAGAACTTGCGCTTCAACGCGGGCGAGACGGCCAAAGACGACGAGACCCGCGGAGCCTTTGCGCAGCAGCTAGCCGAGCTTGCCGACGTCTACGTCAGCGATGGCTTCGGCGTCGTGCACCGCAAGCAAGCCAGCGTGTATGACGTAGCGACCTTGTTGCCGCACGCGGCCGGTGGCCTCGTGGTGGACGAAGTCAGAGTGATGAAGGCTCTGCGCGATGACCCCGCGCGCCCGTATGCCGTGATCTTGGGCGGCGCAAAGGTCAGCGACAAGCTCGGCGTCATCGAGTCCCTGCTGAATACTGCAGACCGCATTCTGGTGGGCGGTGGGATGGTCTTCACCTTCCTGAAGGCGCAAGGCCACGAGGTCGGCAACAGTTTGCTGGAAGAAGACCAGATCGAGCGCGTCCGCGGCTACATGGAGACCGCCGAGGCTACTGGCGTGCAGATCGTGTTGCCCACCGACATTGTCGCGGCCACTGCCTTCGCAGCGGATGCGGACCACGACGTCGTCGCGGCCGACGCCATCCCGGCTGACCGTCTCGGTCTCGACATCGGTCCCGAGTCCGCGAAGGCGTTCGTTGCGGCGCTTTCGGACGCGCAAACCATCTTTTGGAACGGCCCTATGGGCGCGTTCGAGATGGAGCCCTTCGCTGCCGGCACACAAGCGATCGCACAAGCCTTGACCGAGCGCACGGCCGCTGGTGCGCTTACCGTCGTCGGCGGTGGCGACAGCGCCGCGGCCGTTCGGCAGATGGGCTTCGCCGATGACCAGTTCGGTCACATCTCCACCGGCGGTGGAGCCAGTTTGGAATATCTCGAAGGCAAAGACCTTCCCGGACTCGACGTTTTGGAGAACTGATGGCAACCCGCACCCCGCTCATGGCGGGCAACTGGAAACTGAACCTCGACCACCTGCAAGCCACTCATCTGGTGCAGAAGCTCGACTGGAGTCTGAAGGACGGAAAGCACGACTTCGCTTCCGTCGAGGTCACGGTGCTGCCGCCGTTCACCGACCTTCGCTCGGTGCAGACTCTCATCCAAGGCGACCAGTTGGAGCTGAAGTACGGCGCACAGGACCTTTCCCAGCACGATTCCGGTGCCTATACCGGCGAGATCTCGGGGGCCTTCCTGGCCAAGCTCGGTTGTAGTTATGTCGCGGTCGGTCACAGCGAGCGCCGCGAGCACCACGGTGAAGACGATGCGCTGGTCGCGGCCAAGGTGAAGGCCGCCCTGCGTCACGATCTCGTGCCCATCATTTGTATCGGCGAGCCCCTAGAGGTCCGTCAAGAGGGCACCCACGTGAAGTTGGTGCTGCAGCAAGTGCGAGCAGCCCTCGAGGGACTCAGCGCTGAGCACATCGGCGCTGTCGTGCTGGCCTACGAACCCGTGTGGGCCATTGGGACCGGCGAAGTAGCCACTCCGGAAGACGCGCAAGAGGTGTGTGCCGCCATCCGCGGGGAGCTGCGCGTCTTGGCCGGTGACGCCGTCGCGGACGGGGTCCGTGTGCTCTACGGCGGCTCGGTCAAGCCCGGCAGCGTTGCAGCCATCATGGAGCAAGAAGACGTTGACGGAGCGCTGGTGGGTGGTGCCTCCATCAACGTTGACGACTTCGCCGCCATTTGCCGCTACCGCCAGCATCACGGCCAAGGCGCGTGACTGGGTTAGGCTGAGTCGGCTACGTGCTGAGAAGCAGCAAACAATTCTGATGGTGGTGTAACGGCGTGGATGGTGTCCGGATCTTTCTGGATGTCCTACTTGTATTGAGTGGGCTCTTCTTGGTGCTCTTGATCTTGATGCACAAGGGGCGCGGTGGCGGGCTCTCCGACATGTTCGGCGGTGGGATGTCGAGCAGTTTGGGAGGCTCGTCCATCGCGGAGCGCAACCTCAACCGAATCACCATCGCGATGGCTGTCATCTGGGTGACATCCGTTGTGGGGATCGGCATTCTCATTACCTAAGAGTCATCTGTTGATAGGAGCACAAGCCCATGGCAACGAACTCAATTAAGGGCAGCCGAGTAGGTAGCGGCCCTATGGGAGAGGTTGAGCGCGGATCGCGTGCGCCAGCCATCACGGTTTCCTACTGGTGCGCCAATCAGCATGAGTCGGAGCGTCACTTCTCAAACGAGAACGGTATCGAGGTCCCGCAGACGTGGGACTGTCCTCGCTGCGGTCTCCCCGCGGGCCAGGATCAAGCCAATCCGCCTGCCGCTGTCCGCGTGGAGCCCTTCAAGACCCACTTGGCCTACGTCAAAGAGCGCCGCTCAGACACTGATGGCGCCGAGCTCCTCGACGAAGCGCTGGCCACGATGCGCCGTCGCAGAGGCATCAGCCCCAACTAGCTCTTGTACCCGAAGAACGCCGCCCAACCGTTGTGAGGTTGAGCGGCGTTTTTCGTGTGTGTCGTCCGAAGGTCTGGGTGCTTAGGATTGACCCGCTGCGGCCGCGTCCAGCCACCACACAGTGTCGTGCTGACCGCGGACCCAGGACGCCGGCACATCGGCTGTGTTCGCCTCGGAACCTCGAGCGATCTTGACGGCCTCAGCTTTGTCAGCCCCGGCAACGATGAAGAAGACTGCTCGTGAGTTTTTGAGCACCGGCACGGTCATCGACACCCGCAGCGGCGGTGGCTTGGGTGAGTCGGTGACCGACACCGTCGTCACCGACACGTCATCGATGGTCACCTCACGGCGCCCAGGGAACAGGGACGCCACGTGAGTGTCGGGGCCCATCCCGAGCAGCATCACGTCGAACATCGGGGCTGCGATATCGCCCTCGTTGCCTATCGGCTCCGCTAGCGACGCCAACTGGCTGGCGTAGTCCGCAGTAGCCGCGGGCAGGCCAGCAAGATCGTTGGTCACATTGTCGGCATCGTCCCGAGCGCCCAGTAGTCGATGAATCGAGTCTTCAGGAATACCTAGCGTGGTCAAACCGGCATCGTCGGCCTGCTGATCGTTGCGATCGGCGTGACCTTGGGGGACGAATCGCTCATCCCCCCACCACACGTGCACATCGCCCCACCAGGGCTGACCCGCGGTGGACGCCGCGAGAGCACGCACAACTTCGCTGCCCATTGAACCGCCGGTCAGGCACACGTGCGCCCGACCGCGCTGCTCGACGGCCGCGCTCACGTCAGACGCGATCCGTTCGGCCACTGCCTGCCCGAGCTCCTTCTTGCCAGTGCGCACTTCTGCGCTGCTGCTGTTGGCAAGGGAGCGTCGATCTTCGATGGATTGCTCTAATCGTCCGGGCTTGGGAGATCCGACCTCGGGCTTGACCCGCGATAGCGCAGCGGAGCCGTATGCCGACGTTTGGGTGACCTGGCGCGACGGCTTCTCCGGCGCTTCACCACCTCGGATGGCTTCGCTTTGGGTGACCGACCGCTTCGAGATCTTCGACAGCCCGCGGCACAGCGCGGCGGCATACACCTGGTCGTCATCGAGTCGGCGCAACTCCGCAGCCAGGGACTCGGACAGGCCGGGCTCGAGCAGGGCGACCTCGCGAATGGGTTGACCTGCCTGTGAGAGCGTCGCAACCTGACCTTCGGTGCGGATCAGATCGATCGGACCGCTGGTCCGCTGCATACGCACACTGACTAGCCCGGTCCCAGACTGGCTGCGCGCACGCAACACGGTGACGTTGAGGGCATGACCGAGCCATCCTGCGAGCAGGTCGGCGCTGGCGCAGTCGGACTCTGCGGTGACGGTCACTGCTGTGACTGCCTCGTAGGGCGGATCGTCCAGCGTCGCGGCTAAGAGCGCGCGCCAGCGCGTGATGCGCGTCCACGCCAGGTCGGTGTCGCCGTTGCTGTAGTGCTGCGCCCGACGTTTGAGCTCACGAGCGGGTTTGGCGCTCGGTGTCGCGTCGGTGATCCGCCGATGGGCTAGCTGGCCCAGGGCCGAGCCCGCCACGTCGGCAGGGGGCTCGCCGGGCCACCACCCGACGATGGGGGAGTCGGGCAAGAGCAGGGGAGTCACCACCGCATCGCCGTGGTCGGCTAAGGCGCCGTAGAGGCGAAGCACCACGATCTCGCTGGCCCCCGCGTCACCACCAACCCGGATTTGGGCGTCTAAGCGTTGTTTGCCGCGGGCGTTGCCGCGCACCACGACGATGATCCGCGCGGGGTGCTGTCGGGTGGCATCGTTGGCCGCTGCGATGGCTTCGTCGGCGCCGGTTTCATCGACAAGCACCAAGAGCGTAAGCACGCGCCCCATAGCCATGGCGCCGACTTCGTTACGCAGACTGACGAGCCTCTTGCTGATGGTCCCCGTGGTGGTGCTGGGAAGATCGACGATCATGGCAGTCTCCATTCACGGCCGTCGGCTCGCATCATCTCGTCGGACTCTGGTGGCCCCCAGGTGCCGGCCCGGTAGTCGTGCGGCGGCGTGGAGCTCTTGTGCCAGTGCTCCACGATGGGATCCAAGATCTTCCAGGACGACTCGACCTCTTGGTGTCGGGGAAAGAGCGGCGGGTCGCCGAGCAGCACGTCAAGGATCAACCGCTCGTAGGCCTCGGGGCTCGACTCGGTGAACGATGCTCCGTAGCCAAAGTCCATGGTGACGTCCCGGACCTCCATGGTGGAGCCGGGCACCTTGGACCCAAACCGGACGGTGACGCCTTCGTCGGGCTGCACCCGGATGACGATGGCGTTGCGGCCCAACTCCTCGGTCGCGGTGCTGGCGAACGGTTGGTGCGGGGCACGCTTGAAGACGACCGCGATCTCGGTGACGCGCTTGCCAAGTCGCTTTCCGGTGCGCAAATAGAAGGGCACGCCCGCCCAGCGGCGAGTATGCACCTTGAGCTGCACGGCGGCATAGGTCTCCGTCATGGAGTCGGCACCGACCCCGTCCTCGGCGACATAGCCCCGGACCTTTTCGCTGCCTTGCCAGCCCTCGACATACCGGCCGCGGCAGGTGGAGGCCTCGAGGTCATCCGGCAACTGGACCGACGCCAGCACCTTTTCCTTCTCGGTGCGCACCGCTTCGGCGTTGAACCCGATGGGCTCCTCCA
>JBBSKS010000072.1:0-11443 GCA_038256095.1 Actinomycetales bacterium
CTGAATCGCACTGGGTTGGTTGGAGTCTTCATCGTTTGGAAACGAGGATGGACTCATGCCGAAGGACACCACTGCGGGCAAGCCGACCACGCGTCGCTACAGCCCCGATGAGAAGGCCGCCGCAGTGCGGATGGTCAGGACCCTGCGCGCCGAGCTGGGCACCGAGCACGGCACGGTCCAGCGCGTCGCGACCCAGCTCGGGTATGGCACCGAGTCGGTGAGGCTGTGGGTGCGTCAGGCCGACATCGACGAGGGCCATGTGCCCGGCGTCAGCACCGGTGAGGCAGCGAAGATGAAGGCCCTCGAGCAAGAGAACCGTGAGCTCAAGCGGGCCAACGAGATCCTGAAGAGGGCAGCCAGTTTCTTCGGGGCGGAGCTCGACCGCCAGCACAAGAAGTAGCCGCGTTCATCGACGCCAACCGCGACGAGGTCGTCGCGGGCCGGCGTCTGGGGGTCGAGCGCATCTGCAGCGTGCTGCAGGTGGCCCCGAGCAGCTACTACGAGCACAAGAACAGACAGCCATCGGCTCGTGCCCAGCGCGACGCCGTGATGGCACCGGTCGTGGCCCAGCTGTGGGAGGACAACTTCCGGGTCTATGGTGCGCGCAAGATCTGGAAGGCCGCTCGACGCGGCGGTCACGAAGTCGGGCGTGACCAGGTCGCCCGGCTGATGCGCGCCGCAGGGATCGAGGGGGTGCGGCGCACCAAGCGGGTCCGCACCACCCGGCCCGAGCCCGGGGTGCCACGCCACCCCGACCTGGTGGGCCGCGACTTCACCGCCACCGCACCGGACCAGCTGTGGGTCACCGACCTGACCTACGTGCCGACCTGGGCTGGAGTGGCCTACGTCTGCTTCATCATCGATGTCTACTCAAGAATGATCGTGGGATGGCGGGTCGCCTCCCACATGCGCACCACGATGGTCCTCGACGCGATCGAGATGGCCCGCTGGTCACGCGGCACCCAGCTCGAGGGGCTTCGATGTCACAGCGACGCCGGGTCGCAATTCACCTCGGTGCGTTACGGCGAGCGGCTGGCCGAGATCGGCGCCGTTCCCTCGATCGGCACCGTCGGCGATTCCTACGATAACGCGCTCGCCGAGACCGTGAACGGCTACTACAAGGCCGAACTCATCCGCGGTCCCGCACGCCAGGGCCGGCCCTGGAAGAGCGTCGAGGACGTCGAGCTCGCCACGCTGTCCTGGGTCCACTGGCACAACAACGAGCGCCTGCACGGCTACCTCGACGACGTCCCACCAGCCGAGTTCGAGCAGTCGTTCTACGCTACGAAACGGACCGACCAGCCCCTGGTCGGAATCCAATAGCCCGAGCCTCCATCAGACCCAGTGCGATTCAGACCCAGTGCGATTCACCCTGGGTTGTTCTCGCGGGACTCGCAGGTGCAAGCGCCGGAGCGGTGCTCGCCTGGTCCGTCCTTGGCAGGCTCGGCTGGACAGTGGCCTTGGGCGCCGGTCTCGGGGCGATCCCGATGACAGTGATGGTGACGGCCTACTTCACCGACACGTACTGAGCTGAGCGGGCCTATCGCGGAGACCACCGTCGTTGCCAAGGGTAGTGAAACCTAACCGTGTCTGGGTCCGCGCTGCAGGCCAGTGTCTATTGCTGTTCCGTATGGAGAACCGCCTGCGGGTGCGGCGCTGCTCGAGATTGCTTTCGCCAGGTTCTGCTCGTTGGCGTCCCGCTGGGGTGTTGGTTGCGGGACGCCACCGAGGTGAGGATCAGCGTCGTGTGGAGGCGTAAGGGAATTCGGTCTTCGCCGCGATGCGTTGGCGTTCGATGGCGCGGTAGACCGTGGAGCGTCCGATGCCGAACAGCTCGGCTACCTCGAGGGTGCTGTACTCGCCGCTGTGCACTAGCGAGACCAGGTGCGCTTCTTGCTTGGGGCTCAGTTTCGGCTGCTTGCCCTTCAGCCGGCCCTTGGCCCTAGCGACCTTCATGCCCTCGACCGTGCGGAGCCGTATCAGGTCGGACTCGAACTCAGCGACCATCGCCAGAACGTTGAACAGCAGCTTCCCGACAGCATCGGTCGGGTCGTAGACGGACCCGGCCAGGCTCAGGTTGATCTGCCGGGTGGTCAGTTCATCGGCAATCGCGCGAGCATCCGGCAAAGAGCGGGCCAGGCGGTCGAGCTTCGTCACCACCAACGTGTCGCCTGCTCGGCAGGCGGCCAGTGCCTCGCGAAGTCCGGGGCGCTCACGGTTGGTGCCGGTCAGGCCGTGGTCGACGTAGATTCGCTCCGCCTCGACACCTAAGCCGACTAAGCCGTCGCGCTGCGCGGTGAGGTCTTGTTGATCGGTGGAGCATCGGGCGTACCCGAAAAGTAGCGCGCTTATGGCGCACCTCCCGTAGTGGGCCCGGCCGGCCACCGGCTGCGGTCCGGCTCGGGCATCGGGCGATGCAGAAGGCACAGCCCGACCCCTCAGCCAGCGCCCTCTCCCCCACTGTCCGCAAGGCCCCGATCCCCACGACCCATGACCAGGGTCGCTCCGAGCGACCACAGATTTCAGTCCCCGTTGTCGGTTCTCGCTGTCAGTCTTCGGGTGTCGGGGTGTCCCACGGGTTGAGAACTGGCACGCCGAGGGGCTCGAAGTGTCGGACGTTGCGCGTCACCACCGTCAGCTCAGCAGACTCCGCAACCGCGGCAATGAGAGCGTCGTCGAACGGCGCGTGCTCGGGAACCCGATAGCCAGCAAGGACTCGCGCCGCCGCCAAGTCAAACGCCAGCACCCGGTCCACGAACGCAGGAAGGACATTGTCCTCGAACCAGCGCCGAAGAACCGCTCCCTGACTCGCGTCGTTGCGCTCCTTCGAGACCACGCCGCGCTCGATCTCCGCGACGGTCAACGCCGAGACGAACTGGTCACCAATCGGCACCGACGTAGCCCACGCCTCCACGGCAAGGTTCCGACCGCGGACCCGAAGCGCAGACACCACGTTGGTGTCCAATAGGTACCTCACAGGTGCGCTGATCGAGCCGTCAGCCCCAGCCGCTCCGGCTCGAACTCAATGTCAGCGCCCTCGTCCGTGCCCAGAAGATCGACGATCGTGACAGCTTCGTCGATTAGTGCCTTCGTCAGCGCGTCGCGCGCTTCGGCCTCCACCGAACGATGGCTCTGCTTGGCACGCTTGCGAAGCGCAGCCTTGGTCCCCGCAGGAAGGTTGCGGATCAGGATCTGCTCCATCAGGTCACCTCCGATATCAAAACAACGATATCACCACTGAGGGGAACCTGCGCCTCATCAACGCCCCAGCCCCAGCCCCACCGGCAGGCAGGCACCGATGACGCGGCATGCGAAGACCCGAAGAGCTGCTGCTCGATCGCTGTCACAGATCAGCCGAACCGCAACAAGACGTAGAGCCACCTAGACGCCGCAGCGATCCCAGAACAGGATCCTGCACTGGCGCGCTCCGCTAGCCGATCAGCGATCGGGGGCAACTAGTGCCGCGTGGCGGAAATCAGTAGAGGGTTTGATCTAAAATCATCAGGCATGGCGAATCGTCCTGCTCCTGCTCTGGTTCTGCGTGCTGATGATCGAGATGAGCTTGAACGCTGGACTCGCGCTTCCACGGTGCCGGCGGCGGCCGCGAAGCGTGCGCGGATCGTGCTGCTGGCCGCGGACGGCGTGGCGAACACGCGGATTGCGGAGTTGGTCGACTCGACGGTGACCACAGTCTTGGCGTGGCGAGGGCGGTACCAGTCCAAGGGACTGGCGGGGCTGGCCGATGCCCCGCGACCGGGTCGGCCCCGGACGCTTGATCACCGCCAGATCGTGGCCGAGACGCTGAAACCCCCGCCGAAGAAGCTCGGCGTGACGCACTGGTCCTCGCGGCTGCTCGCCGAGCGGTTGAAGATTTCCAACACCTCGGTGGCCCGCGCGTGGCGCTCGTATGGTGTCAAGCCGTGGAAGGCCGAGTCGTTTCGGTTCTCCACCGATCCTGAGCTGGTCGGGAAGGTTACCGACATCTGCGGGCTCTACCTCGCGCCGCCGGAGAACGCGATCGTGTTGTGCGTGGACGAGAAGTCCCAGATCCAGGCACTCGACCGCACCGTGCCGATCCTGCCCATGCAAGAGGGCCGGATTGAGCGGCGCTCACACGACTACTACCGCCATGGCACCTCGACGCTGTTCGCCGCCCTCGACATCGCCACAGGAGAAGTGACTGCGGCGTTGAAGCCGCGATACCGCCACCAGGAGTTCCTCGCGTTCCTCAAGCAGATCGAGCGCACCTACCGGCACGTCCTCGACGACGACGGCGACCCCGTGGAGCTGCACCTGGTGATGGACAACTACGCCGCGCACAAGCACACGAACGTCCGGGCGTGGCTCGAGGAGAACCCGCGGTTCAAGGTTCACTTCACCCCGACTCACGCCTCGTGGATGAACGTGGTCGAGGTCTGGTTCGGCATCGTCGAGCGTCAGGCCATCCGCCGCGGCGTGTTCAAGTCCGTCAAGGACCTCAACACCAAAATCCGCGCCTTCGTCGACGGCTGGAACGACCGCTGCCACCCGTTCGTCTGGACCAAGACCGCCGAGGAGATCCTCAAGCAGGCAAACCGTCCAACGACTTCAAATCCGCGCCACTAGTGGCGCCGGTGGCGCGGGTCGAAATAGCAAGTGGCAAGGAGTATCTACTCCTTGCCACTTCCAATTTATAGCGCTCAGTGGGGCTTGTGGCAAGGCCCCCGTCGTGGTCCAAACTGCTCCGGTTGCTGGCACAGATCGGTCGAAAACCTGAGGAGTTGCAGTGGTTGACACGAGCGAGCCCAAGCCGTTTGAGACTTACCAGTCGGAGACGCTTTTGCACGGGACGAAAGCGGATCTTGCGACGGGCGATCTACTGGTGCCCGGCCACGCCTCGAATTTCGAGGAAGGGCGGACAGCGAATCACGTCTACGTGACGGACACTCTGGACGCCGCAACCTGGGGTGCGGAACTCGCGCTGGGCGAGGGACCCGGCCGGATCTACATCGTGGAACCGCTCGGCACCCTCGAAGACGATCCAAACGTCACGGACAAGAAGTTCCCAGGCAACCCAACTGGGTCCTACCGAACTCGGGGACCGGTGAAGGTCCGCGAGGAGCTCCTCAACTGGGTCGGCCACTCACCTGAGCAGCTGCAGTCCATGCGAGACGGACTAGCCGAATTGAAGCGCCAAGGACGCGCGGTCATCTATGACTGACCCCTCCTCCCGCAGGGGACGGGCCTGCTACACCACTCCGTGTGCAAGCACCACGTGATTTCCGTAAGCCGATCCCTTATCGGGCTCGTCGGGTCAGCGGACGACCTTCGCTAGTGATGTCTCCGGCCTGACTTAGTCTCTCCATTGCAACCGAGAAGCTGAGCGACCCAGTGGCACACCTGCCTGCCCTGACGAGCATCGCCCAACTACTGCGAGCCAACCCGTGGAGTCTGTCCACGAAATGCCCTCCTCGAGGCTCGGGAGGGCCACGACGTTCTTGAAGACGGACAAGGCACAGGTCATGGCCGCAGTGGCAGCACTCCTGGTGAGGTCTGCCTCGCTTGTGGTCGAGCGGAGCCCGAGCCACGACATCAACCAGGGTGACCTCGTGGCGGATGAAGACGCGAAGAACCCCGGACCACAGGGGTCCGGGGTTCTCCAGGGTCATCGGCCCGTGTGGACCGAGGATTTGGTCAGTCGCCGATCTTCTTGGCAGCGTCGGAGACGGCCTGGGTGGTGCTCTCGGCGGTCTTGGCAGCCGAGGTGGTGGTGGCCTTCGCGCTGCTGCGCGCGGGGCCCGAGGCCTGGGCGGCCGTGTCGGTGGTGTTCTTGGCGGCCGTCTTGGCGGTGTTGGCCGTCGAGGAGGCGTTGTCGCGGGCCGTGGTGGTGGCCGCCTCGGTGTTGGACTTGGCCGACTTGACGGTCGCGTCCGCGTTGGCCTTCGCCGTCTTGGTCGCCGCAGAGCCCTGCTTCTTGGCCGTGGTGGCGGTCTTGTCGGTCGCCTTGGCGGCCTGGGTACGGGTGGTCTTCGCCTTGGCCTTGGTGGTGCCGGCGGTGCGGGCGGCCTGCTGGGTGGAGTCCTGCTTGCGGATCCGCACGACCAGCTTCTCGCCACGCTCGGCCAGGCCGACATAGGTCTCGGATACCGACGAGGTGGTCTCGTCGATGGTCGAGGAGACCTTGCCGACCAGCGCGCTGGGGGCCAGCTCGATCCTCTTGACGGTCTTCTGCACGTCAGCCACGGCGGTGCGCACGACCTCGACGGCCAGGTCGGTGGCGCCGACGTAGGCGTACAGCGGACGGGTCACCTCGGCGGGGATCTCGATCTTCTTGATGTCGAACTTGGCGTTGGCCATGTGAGCCACTCCTTATCGGTTGGCCCCAGCACCTGGCTGGGAGTCGTGGGGCACGTCGGCGGGCGCCTTGGTGCCGCTCTCGTGGTCGTCCCCGGCAGCCTGGGCGTTCAGCGCCAGGAACGAGGAGTACACGTCGAGCAGCGACTGCTTCTGCCGCTCGGTGAGCAGGGGGTCGTTGAGCACGGCGTTCTCGACGGTGACCCCGGTGGAGTCGTGCAGCCCGACGATCCCGGCCCGGACGTACAACTGGTCGGCGGAGACGCGGAGCGCCTTCGACAGCTGTTCGAGCACCTGGGCCGAGGGCCGCCGGAGGCCGCGCTCGATCTGGCTGAGGTAGGGGTTGGACACGCCGGTCAGCTCGGCGAGCTGTCGAAGCGACAGCCGCGAGTCGAGCCGCTGCTCCCTGAGGTAGTCCCCGAGGGAGGCAACCGTGGTGCCAACCTTCCCCTTTGCCATGCCTCCATAGTGCTTGCATCTGCTAGCAAAATGCAAACTCAGCAAGCGTGACGTCGTGCACTGCGATGGTCGGCAGCACGTCGAGTGACCAGGGCGAGCGTGCACCACGCCTGGCTGGCCGCATGTGGGAAGCCGTCACCACCACCGAGATGAAGCCGGCATGACCTCCACGCCCGAGGAGACCACCACCGCGACCACGGAGCCCGAGCAGACCGTCGAGCCCGAGAAACTCCCGGGCACGAGGAAACCCCCGTAGACAGGGCGGTCTCGGGTCCGCCTGTCGACGAGGGCAACGCCCAAAGCGTAGGCGAAGTCTTGAACAACGTCGAGGAGGAGCCCAAGTTCCCGCTCGCCCACGTCCAAACGCTTCGCGAGGAGTCCGCCAACCACCGATTGAAAGGGCAGCGGGCCGACGACTTGGGCCAGCGGCTGCACACCGCGTCACGCGGAGCGTGACCACAGCGGGATCATCACGCGGAGCGGCCAGTACGGGAACGTTCTGCGGCATGCGGAAGGTGCCTGGGCTCCTCGCAGATCGCTCTGGGCGTCCCCGATGGGGCATGTTCGCGTCCTCGGCGTCACCTTCGGCGGCGTCGTCTTGTCCAGCGCGACCGAGGCTCGACAGGCATGGCGGGGCCTTCGGCGCGGGCTCGGGCGCGGGCTCGGGCTCGGGCTCGGGCTCGGAGAGCAGCTGTCATCCTGGCGCGGGTCGCTCCGTCCACATTGACGCACCTCGTTCTGAGTCAGCCTGCACTGTTCCCGGAGCACCCCCAGAGCCTGCACTGGACCAGGCGCGCGACAGGATCGGAGGTTGTTCAGCGATGGTGGGCGATCCGGTCTGATCAGGTCAGCCCGATCAAACCGGTGCGTCGCGTTCAATGCTCCATGGTGCCCCTCACGTTCGGCCCGCGACGCCACGGCAACGTGCCTTCGAGCTCGACCTCGAGGAGAAGCTGAGGAACGTCCTCACCAGACGATGAGCCCCAGTGCCAACGCGCTCTCCAGACTGGGATCGACCGTGATGGTCAGGACGATATCGGCGATGATGAGCAGCTCCAGCACGATCCTAGAGTCGCGGCCAACTGCCCTTCAGGCCGTGTGCTGCTGCGAGGCCGTTCTCGCGTGCATGCGGCTCGGTCCCGCGGTCGCTGCCCAAGCGTCGACGCGCTGAAGGCGCAGAGCGAGTAGTGTCCAGTCATGGCGTCTCTGGTTGACCTCATCCATCCAGCCGCCATTGCCTTGAATCAGCGGGCTTCGGACTGGGAGGAGGCAGTTCGACTGTCCGGGCGTCTCTTGGAGGCCACGGAGGTCGCGGAACCCGCCTACACCCAAGCGATGGTCGACAGCGTTCACGAGAACGGTCCCTACATCGTGGTGGCGCCTGGGTTCGCGTTCGCGCACGCGCGCCCCTCCGGAGCTGTTCTGCGGACGGGGATGTCGTGGGTCCGGCTGGCGGCACCCGTCGAGTTTGGGCACTCGTCGAACGACCCGGTGACGCTGGTCGTTGCACTGGCCGCCAAGGACAGCACGGTGCACCGCGATGCAATGGCGAGTCTCGCCCTCCTGATCGGCAACAAGGAGACGAAGGCGGCCCTCGACGGGGCCAGCTCGCCGGAGGAGGTGTACGCACTACTGGGTGGCGACGAGAGGCCCGCGGGTGCGACAACGGGTGCAACGTCCGCGGCCACCGCCACGGTCGGCGGCACGGCCACGGCCGATCGAGCGGTCGGCACTGATGCTCAGCCGGTGTTGAAGGGCAAGGCCGGCCAGCACAAGATTCTCACGGTGTGCGGCAATGGGCTCGGCACCAGCCTGTTCCTCAAGAACACCCTTGAGAAGGTACTCGACGAGTGGGGCTGGAGCCGGTTCGCCGATGTCGAGGCCACTGACACCGTCTCTGCCCGTGGCAAGGCGAAGGACGTCGACCTGATCTTTACCTCCGGTGAGATCGCCCGCACCCTCGGCGACGTCGGCGTGCCCATGAGAGTGATCGAGAACTTCACCAGCACGACCGAGATCGACCAGGCCCTACGCGACTCGTACGACGTTTAAGAGAGAAGCCGACATGGACTGGCTCGCCGCGATCGCCAACTTCGTCGTCAACGAGATACTCAGCGTTCCCGCGTTCCTGATCGGCATCATCACCGCGGTGGGTCTCGTCGCCTTGCGCAAGTCGATCGGACAGATCGTCGGCGGGGCTCTGAAGGCCACTCTGGGCTTCCTGCTGATCGGAGCCGGAGCAACCCTGGTGGTCGCTTCGCTGGAGCCCCTCGGGGCAATGATCCAGGGTGCGACGGGTGCACAGGGGGTGATCCCGACGAACGAGGCGATCGTGGGAATCGCCCAAGCCGACTTCGGAGCCCAGGTGTCCTGGTTGATGATCTTTGGGTTCCTGGTGAGTCTTCTGCTCGCCAGGTTCACACCGCTGCACTACGTCTTCCTTACAGGTCATCACATGCTTTTCATGGCCACCCTGCTGACGATCGTGCTGGCCTCGGCCGATTACTCCGGCCTCGTGGTCGTCGGCCTCGGCGGTGTGCTGCTCGCGATCGTCATGGTCTCCCTACCGGCGTTCGCCCATCCGTTCACGAGGCGGATCACCGGGGACGACAGCATCGCGATCGGCCACTTCGGCACGTTGGCGTACGTGTCCGCCGGGGTTGTCGGCAGGGCGGTCGGCCGCAACAGCCGCTCGACCGAGGACTTGGAGCTTCCGGAGTCGCTGCGGTTCCTTCGCGACTCGATGGTGGCGACAGCGCTGTCCATGGTCATCATGTACGTCGTCCTAGCGATCACCTACCTTGCCCGCGAGGGCCAGGAAGAGGCTTTCACCGCCTTCCCCGACGGCGCGACGGGCGTCGGGAACTACCTCATGCAGTCCGTTACTCAGGGGCTGGCGTTCGGCGTGGCCGTTGCCGTCATCTTGTTCGGAGTCCGCACCATCCTGGCTGAGCTTGTTCCGGCCTTCCAGGGCATCGCGAACAAGGTAGTGCCGGGCGCGATCCCCGCTCTCGACGCTCCGATCGTTTTCCCCTATGCCCAGAACGCCGTGCTGATCGGCTTCATCTCCAGCTTCGTCGGTGGCCTGATCGGACTGTTCACGCTGTCGGTGTGGCTCAACCCCGCCTTCGGTCTCGCGCTCATCCTGCCCGGGCTCGTGCCGCACTTCTTCACCGGCGGCGCGGCCGGGGTCTACGGCAACGCAACCGGCGGGCGGCGCGGCGCCATGGCTGGTGGATTCGTCAATGGACTGCTCATCACGTTCCTGCCAGCGCTGCTCCTGGGAGTCCTCGGGGACTTCGGCGGCGAGAACACGACCTTCGGGGACACTGACTTTGGCTGGCTGGGCCTCGCGATCGGATATCCGGCCCGGCTCGAGGCTATCGGCATCCTGATCATCGCGCTGATCGGGTTGGTCATCTTGGCTGCCGCCATCCTGTTCCAGAAGCGCGTTGTGGACGCTCATTGGGACCCGGCGCCGCGCCGGGCGCCGGTGGGTACCGCAACTGCGTCGTCTTCTTCCGCGACACCTGTCGAGGCAGGCAACTACGCGAAGCTCGCGCCGCCGCAAGGTGCACCGGCACCACCACCGCCGCCGACCGGCTGACTCATGGACCTTCACCAGGCGCGCCAAGGACTCCGGTCTTCTTGCCTCGATGGGCAGCATTGGCGACTGCTACGACAACTCCATGATCGAGTCGTTCTGGTTGCGCATGCAGGTCGAGCTCCTCGACCGCAAGAAGTGGAACACCCGGCTCGAGCTAGCAAACGCGATCTTCGAGTACCTCGAGATCTGGCACAACCGCCGGCGTCGCCACAGCCAACTCGGATGGCTCACGCCACTAGCTAGAGTTCGAGCAGAACCGCATCATCACCGTGGCATGAGATCCAACCAATCTCGACTCCGCGGAACCAGGGACACACCAGAGCCTCCAACAGACCCAGGGCGAGTCAGAGCGCGAGCCGGCATTGTTTGGTGACCCGCTGGAGGCCATCTAGGCTCGGTGCTTGGCGCCATACCTTGGTGGGCCCGAAGTCGAGCGGATCGTCCTGCGGGTCGTCGCCGACGCCAACGCCCTGCAGCGCGAGGCCTGGCTGAAGCACGTCGAACAGCGCATCTAGCACGTCGCGGCATCCGGTCGCCTCAGACCAGACTGAGCCACTGACGAGCCGATGGGCTTGTGGCCACGTTCCGTCCGGATCGTCGGGCTCACCAGAGCCGCGACAGATCAGATGAACCCAGTGGGTGGCTGCCGCCGGGTGCCGTCCCGGATGCGCAGCGGTGACAGCGGCATGGTGCTCGCGCCGTCGAGGGCTCTGCCGGTTGGGCCCGCATCGCGCGTGCGTGGCGACCTGGCACCCGCGTGACGATCGGCCCAGATTCGACCGGGGTCAGGGGTGAGCCGTCCCGCATGGCCTGCTGCCCCGGAATGGCGCCGCCCGGGCGCGTGTTCCACCCCCGTCGGGCAATCCCCGGCGGACGACGACGAAGGAGAGACACGTGAGCAAAATCCTGTTCGTGGTGACCGGATCGGACCACTGGACGCTCAAGGACGGCACGAAGCACCCCACGGGCTACTGGGCCGAGGAGCTCGTCGTCCCGTTCCGCACCTTCACCGGTGAGGGACACGAGGTCAGCATCGCGACCCCA
>JBBSKS010000073.1:0-11411 GCA_038256095.1 Actinomycetales bacterium
GCTAGGCCTACCTGGCACGGTCACCACGGGCATCATCAGTGCCCTGGACCGCCCCGTGAGCACCGCTCCGCTGTCGGCCAACGATGCCTCCGGTGGCGCTGTGACTAACGCCATCCAGACCAGTGCCGCGATCAACCCCGGTAACTCCGGTGGAGCCTTGGTCAATGCACAAGGTGAATTGGTCGGTATCAACTCGGCCATTGCGTCCCTGCCGACCGGCGGGGGCGGCCAAAGCGGCAGCATCGGCATCGGCTTCGCCATCCCGGTCAACCTCACCTCCAGCATCGTGGCTCAACTCATCACCAACGGCGTCGCCGAGCACGCCTTCCTCGGGGTCAGCCTCACCGAGGGCGAGGACAACGTCGATGGGGCAACCCTGACCGGCGCGAGGGTCACCCAAGTTGAGCCTGGTTCCCCTGCCCAAGCTGCCGGGCTCGAAGCCGATGACGTCATCACCACCATCGACGGCGAGCGGGTCCCGAGCTCTACCGCGCTGGTGGCCCAGGTCCGCGAGCGCGCCTCCGGTGCGGAAGCCAAGATCGGCTACCTACGCGGGGGTTCCCTCGGCGAGGTCACCCTGACCCTCGACACCAGACCTGACGACAACCGCTGAGTTAACCTGGAAGACGAACGTCGACCACCGCTGCCCACCTCCCAGGAGTGACCATGCACCCCACCCACATCCCGCTGCGTCTGACGACGGGCGCCTTCATCCTCAATTCCGGCATCAGCAAATTGAACGCTGACGCTGACACAGCGCAGGGGATTCATGGCATGGCCACGACGGCATACCCGATGTTTAAGCCGATGAAGCCCAAGGATTTCACCGAGCTGCTGGCCTACGGTGAGATCGCCCTCGGCGCCACCCTGCTGCTGCCCAAGGTTCCATCGGGGGTGGCTGGCACCGCGCTCGCTGGTTTCGGAGCGGCGCTGCTCGGCGTGTATTGGCAGGTTCCGGGCATGCGCCAGGAAAACAGCGTCCGTCCCACACCGGACGGCTTGGCCCTGGCCAAGGACTCCTGGCTGGTGGCGGCCGGAATGACCCTGACGCTGCAGAGCGCACTCGGCGCGGCCAAGTCGGCCGCAAAGAGCGCCTCCAGCAGCGCCAAAGACCTCACCGCGAGTGCGAAAGACGCCGTTTCGCTGAGTTAGTCGCCAGCGCGGCTAACCGCGCTGGCGCCGCAGCCGACGACCCAGCGGGCAGGCGCGTCCCGTAGGCTCGATCTTCGACCACAAGAGAAGGTGACATGGCACAAGTTGGTGACGTGCAGCCCGACAAGCTTCGGCCCCGCGCGACCGGCCTGATAACGGTCGTTTGGGCCGCCCAGTCGGTGATCGCAGTGCTGTGGATCATTAGCAGCTTGGTCGATGGCGCGAGCATCTGGGTCTGGCCCTTCGGTGTGACGTGGGCTGCCATCGGTGTGCTCATGGCGCTGCGTGCCCGCCGTCAGTGGGTGGATACCGACGAACACGGGATCACGGTGCAGTCAGGGTTTTCTCCGAAGTGGTCGTGGACCTGGGCCAACATCGTCAACGTCACCCCCGAGCCCCCGGGCCCTTTGGTCACGCATCTTGCCGTGGTCGGCCTAGACGGTCGAGTGGCCCAAACTCCGCTCGCCAAGGGAGACGACCGGTTGCGTGAGGTCTGGAGCCACCGAAGCCAACACGGCAGCTCGGACGCACACATCACGTCGGGATGAGTACGTCGGCGCCGTGGGCGATTAACGCTGCGCGTGTGCAGTGCGGCCGCGACCTCGTGGCGATCGCCCCCGAAGTCGGGCCCTCACTCCTGGACGCTGAGTGCCAGTTCCTCATCCGGTGCTGGACGGAGCCGCACCGTTCTTACCACTGCCTGCGGCACGTCGCCGACATGATCGCCGCCCTCGATCAGTTGGTTAAGGCTGGCTCAGGCCTGAGTGAGCAGTCGCTGCTCTTAGCCCATCTAGCGACGTGGTTTCACGACGCGGCCTACGACCCTCGGGCCACCCCAGGCAGCAACGAACAACGCAGCGCCACCCTGGCTCGTGACCACCTGCACCGGTTAGGAGTTGCTGATGATGACGTTGATGCTATCGAGGCCCTGATCCTGATGACTATCGACCACGCACCTACTGCGGCTAGGCCCGCGGTCGATGCGGGCCTACTCAACGCTTTCCACGATGCCGATCTGTGGATCCTTTCGGCGCCTGTGTTGCGATATCGCGACTACGCCCGCGGAGTGCGCGACGAGTACGCCCACGTGCCGCACGCCTTGTTTGCCTCTGGACGCTCACACATACTGCGCGGATTCCTGGAGCGGCCTGCGATCTACCGCACGGCGTATGCCGACACGCACTGGCAGCACCGAGCGGCCAGCAACATCGAACGAGAACTCACAACACTCTCCTAGCCAGGTGCAGCGCGACGGGAGCGACAAAGCCCTCCGTTACGGTGCACGGTGGTCTGCGCCGCCCATCCAGTGCTTGACGATAAGCCACCAAGGCTCGCTGCCGCACTCCTCGCGTGCCTGCTCCAAGGAGAACCAACGCGCCTCGAGCACGTCGTCGGCCCGGGTCGCGACCGGTATCGCATCGCGGACCGGAGTCGCGTAAACGGCGATGTAGTTCGGGCCTTCGGTCCAGAACCCCCGGGCTTGGCCGGCACCGATGGTGATGCGTTCGTAGCCCACCGCGATGAGGTCCGCTGCGGCAAAAACTAACCCGGTCTCTTCAGAGAGCTCTCGCACGGCAGCTTCACGCACAGTTTCTCCCGCCTCCCGCTTACCCCCAGGTGGCGCCCAGCCAGGACGAGACTCGTTGCGCACCAACACCATCGCAGTCCCGTCGCTGACCAGAAGCACGGCCGCTCCGGCGGTTGGGGTGGGTTCCAAGGTGGAGGCGATGATGTCGAGGGTGTGCGGGCCTCCCACAGCCACGAGGGCATCGGAGAACCTCCCCAGCGGGCGCTCACCTTTGCGTTTTCGGAATCGCAGCCCGCTGACTCCGAGGCGGCGGGCCAGATCTCGACCAGTCGTGGCGGTGGCCCCTGCAGCCACCACGTCCGCATAACGCTCAGCGGGTATGTCGTAGTGATCACCCTCGAAGGAGTGCTCCGGGATGCCAGCGGTGCGCGCGAAGGCGTGCAACTCCTCCAGCGAGGTGTCGCTGATGACGTGCGACCACAACCGGCCATGCGCAGGCCACGCCGCTTCGTCTACCCAGATCGCCACGATCGTTGACCCTACCGCTGAGCCTCCAGCCTCGCCGGAGGCCCCTGGGCACGCGAAAGAGCGGCCTCCCGTGATGGGAGACCGCCCTTCGACGGTGCGCTAGTGGCTGTGCACCTAGTAGGGGTGGATCAGAAGTCCATGCCGCCCATGCCGCCGTCGCCACCGGGGGCTGCAGAGGCCTTCTCCGGCTTATCGGCGATAACCGCTTCGGTCGTCAGGAACAGCGCCGCGATGGAGGCCGCGTTCTGCAGAGCAGAGCGGGTCACTTTGACAGGGTCTGCCACACCGAAGCCGAGCATGTCGCCATACTCGCCGGTTGCCGCGTTGAAGCCGTGACCTGCGGGCAGGTTGCGGACCCTCTCAGCAACGACTCCGCCTTCGAGACCGCCATTGATGGCGATCTGCTTCAGCGGGGCCTCGACTGCGACGCGGACGATGTTGGCGCCAGTGGCCTCATCGCCGGTCAGGTTGAGCTTGTCGAACGCTTTGGCGGCCTGAATCAGGGCCACGCCGCCACCGGCGACGATGCCTTCTTCGACAGCAGCCTTGGCGTTGCGCACGGCGTCTTCGATGCGGTGCTTGCGCTCCTTGAGCTCGACCTCGGTCGCGGCTCCAGCCTTGATCACTGCAACGCCACCGGCCAGCTTGGCCAGACGCTCCTGCAACTTCTCGCGGTCGTAGTCTGAGTCCGAGTTTTCGATCTCCTTACGGATCTGGTTGACCCGACCGGAGATGGCGTCAGCCTCGCCGGCGCCTTCGACGATCGTGGTCTCGTCCTTACTGGAAACGACCTTGCGGGCCTTGCCCAGCATGTCCAACTCGGTGGTGTCGAGCTTGAGGCCGACCTCCTCGGAGATGACCTGGCCACCGGTCAGCACGGCGATGTCGCCGAGCATGGCCTTGCGGCGGTCCCCGAAACCGGGCGCCTTGACGGCGAGGACCTTGATGTGGCCACGGAGCTTGTTCAGCACCATGGTCGCAAGGGCTTCGCCTTCGACGTCTTCGGCAATGATGGCCAGCGGCTTGCCGGACTGAATGACCTTGTCCAGCAGCGGGACAATGTCCTTGATGGCGCCGATCTTGGAATTGATGATCAACACGTAGGGGTCGTCGAGGACGGCTTCCATCGTGTCGGTGTCGGTGACGAAGTAGGGCGAGATGTAGCCCTTGTCGAACCGCATACCCTCAGTGAGCTCGAGCTCGAGCCCGAAGGTGTTGGACTCCTCGACGGTGATGACACCTTCGTTGCCGACCTTGTCCATCGCCTCGGCGATCATCTGGCCGATCTCGGGATCAGCCGCGGAGATCGATGCACTCTGCGCGATCTGCTCCTTGGTGTCCACCTCGGTCGCCATCGACAGCAGCTCGTCACTGACGGCCTTCACAGCGGCCTCGATACCGCGCTTGAGCGACATCGGGTTGGCGCCGGCAGCAACGTTGCGAAGGCCCTCGCGGACCATCGCCTGAGCCAGCACCGTGGCGGTCGTCGTGCCGTCACCGGCGACGTCGTCCGTCTTCTTGGCGACCTCCTTGACCAGCTCAGCGCCGATCCGCTCATAGGGGTCTTCGAGCTCGATTTCCTTGGCGATAGACACACCGTCGTTGGTGATCGTGGGGGCTCCCCACTTTTTCTCCAGGACGACGTTGCGGCCACGCGGGCCGAGGGTCACCTTGACGGCATCGGCCAGGGTGTTCATACCCTTTTCGAGCCCTCGGCGAGCTTCCTCGTCGAATGCAATGATTTTGGCCATTGGGGTGGTTCCTCCCACACACTCAGCGTTGGTTGACCTCTCCTGTTGCCCGCGACGGACGAGTCGATGCCCCACAACTCATGTCGTTGTGGCGCGCTCAACCCTCAACAGAGAAGGTCGGTGCAGTACTTGGCACTCTCAAAGCGAGAGTGCTAACTACCATAATTAGCACTCGACCCCCTTGAGTGCAAATACACACGGCGTATGCCGACCCAGCCGTGCGCTCAGTCAGTTGCTCGATCTGATGATGTGGTCTCCAACACCCGCACTGCCGCCGCCCGCAAGGTCTGGTCAGCGAGGCCTAGCCCCCGACAACTGCCCATCAGCGCATCGACGTCGCGCGCCCCATTGCTCAACGCCTCGCGCAGCCCAGCAGCCATATGCCGCAGTTGCTCGGCCTGCTCGTTGACGAACGCCGCACTCACGACGTCACCATGGCCGGGGACAGCAATCGAAGCGCGCCGGACCTGCTCCCGCTTGCCCAACTCCCGCAACGTCTGCGCCCACTCCAGGGGGTAGCAGTCTTCCATCGCCGGGTCGGCCCCCTGCTCGACCATGTCCCCCCAGAAGACCACGCCAGCATCCGGCACGGCAACGGCCAGGTCGTGGTTGGTGTGCGCGCGACCGCCAAACAGCAGGTGCGCCGTCCGTTCGCCAAGGTCTAACTCGACATCTGACTCAATCAAGTAGAACGGCAAGACCACTTCGGTATCGCGCAGGAAGGCTGCGTCTTCTACCCGACCAGCCTCGACCAAGTGAGACATCGCAGCCTGGCGTTGGTGCTCGGCGGTATCGCGTAGACCGTCGGCCGCCCCCGCGTGAGCGTAGATCTGCGAGTCACGAAAGGCTGCGTTGCCGAAGCAGTGGTCGTAGTGAGCGTGCGTGTTGACCACAACCTGCTCCAGGGGCGTCACCTGTCGCACGGCGTCTGCCAGGTCTTCGCCCTGCGCGGTGGTCGTCGCGGTGTCAATCACCAGCACTCGCCGAGAGCCGATGACCAAGCCGCAATTGAGGTCAAGGTCATTGTGGCGCGCAACCATGACACCTTGCCCGACCTCTGTCCATTGTGCCTTAGCCATGGCATGGACTGTAGGGCCAAAAGGGCCCCATTGCCGCACTGACATGAGATAAAGCGCTTTCCAGATGCGCAAAAGCCGTCGCGGGTTTACAGTGTTTGCGGCAGTCACCGTCGACTTCTCGGAGAGCCCATATGCCCCCTTTTCCGCACCGCATCCTTCTGGCCGTTGATGGCTCCCCTGAAGCAGATATGGCGATTCATCACGTTTTAGATCTGCACGGCCACACCAAGACCGACGTGCACGTGGTGCACGTTGGGTTGGTCTCCGGCTGGACTAACTCGCGCACGCTGAATCCAGATCAGATCAACCGGTTTCGCACCGAAGCCCAGATCGTCCTTGATGAACAGGTGGCCAAGATGGAGGCGGGAGGGTTGGTGCCGACTCAGACCTACGTCCGCTTGGGTCGCGCAACCGACGAGATTCTTCGCCTTCGCGACGAAATTGAAGCCGACCTCATCGTGCTCGGCAGTCGCGGGCTGAATGCCTTCACGCGCGTGCTGCTGGGCAGCGACGCCGAAGGTGTCGTGCGGCACGCCCCGTGCCCGGTCCTCGTGGTCAGGAAGGACCGCTGATGCTCCCTACCCAAGACGGCGCACCGACCAATTTCGACGTTGGCCCCATCGACCTGACGGTCATCCTGGTCTATCTACTTCTGAGTCGGATCATCCCGTTGGTGGTTGCCTCGAAGCAGAAGAAGAAGGCGGCCGTCGCCGCCAAAGAAAGCGGCAAAGAGGAGAGCGCCACCGAAAGCTACTTCTTGGGTGGTCGCAACTTCATTTGGCCCTTTGTGGGGCTCTCGTTGGTGGCGACGAACATGTCGGGAGCCACCTTCGTCGGTCTAGCCGGAGGCGCCTACAGCCAAGGTATTTCCATCTTTGCCTACGAGTGGATGACGACCGTCATCTTGGCTGTCTTCATCTTCTTCATCCTGCCGTTCTACCTACGCTCGGGTGTGTTTACGCTGCCCGAATTCCTGGAGAAGCGCTTCGACCGTCGATCGCGCATGGCCTTTGCGGCGTTCAACCTTTTCGCAAATATGTTCATCGACATGGCCGCGGCGCTCTTTGCCGGGGCCATCGTCATCCAGACGATCTACCCGGACATTCCGATCATCGTATCCGTGGCAGCGCTGGCGATCTTGGCTGCGATCTACACCGTCATCGGCGGCCTGGGCGCCGTCATGGTCTCGGACAGTATCCAAGCGACTGTGACCGTCCTCGGTGGACTTATCGTCTTCATCGCCACCTGGCGTGCCATCCCCTCGTGGAGTGAGATGGCAGAAAACGCCGGCGACGAGAAGATGAGTTTGATCCTTTCGACGTCCAACTCGGATCTTCCCTGGCCCGGGTTGCTCACTGGCGTGCTGGTCATCGGGCTGTACTACTGGACCACCAACCAGCTCGTGGTGCAGCGCACCCTGGGCGCCCGAAGCCTGGACCACGGCCGGTGGGGTGCACTGTTGGCGGGCTTCATCAAGTTGACGTTCCTTTTCCTGTTTATCTTCCCCGGCGTCATGGCCATCACCCTCTACCCCAACCTCGATACCCCCGACAAGGTCTTCCCGACGCTGGTCTTCGATCTCATTCCGGTCGGCGTGCGAGGGCTCATCTTGGCCGCCGTCATCGCCGCGATCACCTCGACGGTCGACTCCATCCTGAACTCGGCCTCGACCATCGTCACGATGGACTTCGTCAAGACCTACCGCCCCAACACCTCCGACAAGAGCCTGGTCTTCATCGGTCGCATCTCCACGGTCATTGCTCTGGTGGTCGCGATCGTGTGGGCACCGTTCATCGCCCAGTTCGACACGCTCTACAACTACCTGCAGTCGGTGCTGTCGTTCTTGGTGCCGCCGGTCGTTGCGGTGTTCCTGCTGGGCATCGCCTGGAAGCGGCTCAACGCGGATGCGGCGTTCTACACGCTGATAATCTTGCAACCTTTGGGCGTGGTGGGGTTCTACTTCACTCAAGTGCGCCCCGAGGAGCCCACGGTGCAGTTCTTGTATGCCGCGGGCGGTCTCTTAGTGATCGCCCTCGCCATGCTGGTGATCATCAGTGTGCTGGGTAAGACACCGGATCTGGAGAAGACCGAAGAGCTCACCTGGCAAAACAAGTACTGGCACGAGGAGACCGAGGAACTCAAGGGCACCCCCGTCTGGGCAAACTACCGCGTGCTGACGGTGATCATGTTGGCCGTCACTGCGGGTCTTGTCATCTGGTTCGCCTAGCCCTCCCCTTCTTCACCACCTGGTTCTAAGAAGTGGGGTTAGGAGAGGTTGACGATCTCGCCGTCGTCGTCAAGGTCGATCTTGTGGGCCGCAGGGTTGCGGGACAGGCCCGGCATGGTGCGCATCGTCCCGGCGATCGGGTAGACGAATCCAGCTCCCGCGGAGACGCGGACCTCGCGGATCGGCATACGCCAGCCGGTCGGCGCTCCAAGCAGTGATGCGTCCGAGCTCAGCGATAGGTGGGTCTTGGCGATACAGACGGGCAGATTCCCAAACCCAGCCTCGGTGTATGCCGCCAGTTGCTTGGCCGCTTCCGGGGAGGGATCGATGCCGTCGGCCCCGTACACCTTGCGAGCGACCGTCTCGATCTTGTCGTACAGCGACATCTCGAGGTCGTAAAGCGGCTTAAACTCGCTCGGCTCCTCGCAGGCGTCGCGGACAGCCTCGGCCAGCTCGATGGCGCCGTTGCCGCCGTCGCCGAAGTGGGTGGCCACGGCCACTCGCGCCCCTGCGGCCTCGGCGATGCGCTTAATCGCGTCGTGCTCGCTGGCGTGATCGGTCGGGAAGGAGTTGATGGCCACCACCGGGGAGACGCCGTGTAGCCGGATGTTCTCGATCTGCTTGATGAGGTTGGGAGCACCGGCCTCGACGTCCTCGACGTTCTCGGCGAGCAGCTCCTCGGGCAACGGCTTGCCGGCCACAATCTTGAACTTGCCCGAGTGCGCCTTCAATGCGCGGGTGGTCACCACGATGACGGCCGCGTCGGGAGCCTGGCCCGAGGCGCGACACTTGATGTTAAAGAAGCGCTCGGCGCCCATGTCGGCGCCGAAGCCGGCCTCGGTGATGACGTAATCACCACTGCGTAGCCCAACGAGGTCGGCCACGACGGATGAGTTGCCGGTCGCGATGTTGCCGAAGGGTCCTGCGTGAATGAGCGCCGGGGTGCCTTCGAGCGTCTGAAGCAGGTTGGGCTTGAGCGCCTCGCGCAAGATGACGGCCATCGAGCCTGCGCCCTGCAGTTGCTCGGCGGTGACGGGCTGGCCGGCGCGGTTGAAGCCGATGACGATGCGACCTAGCCGCTCGCGCATGTCCTCGACGCCGTTGGACAACGACAGCAGAGCCATGACCTCAGAGGCGGCGGTGATGTCGAAGCCGGTCTGACGCGTCACACCGTCGGCGCGCGCGCCGAGGCCGACGACGATCGAGCGCAATGCGCGGTCGTTGACGTCGAGGACGCGGGGCCAGGTGATGGCACGCACGTCAATGTCGAGTTCGTTGCCGTGGTGCAGGTGGTTATCCAGCAGCGCGGCAAGCAAGTTGTGGGCGCTGGTGACGGCGTGGAAGTCGCCGGTCAGGTGTAAATTCAATGTTTCCATCGGGACCACTTGGCTCATTCCGCCACCGGCGGCACCTCCCTTGATGCCGAACGTGGGGCCCATCGAGGGCTGGCGAAGGGTCAGAATCGCCTGCTTGCCGATCTTGGCCATCCCCTGCGCCAAGCCGACCGAGGTGGTGGTTTTGCCTTCTCCGAGCGGTGTCGGCGTGATCGCACTGACCACGACGTACTTCGCCTTGGGTCGATCCGACATGGCCTCGATGGCTTCGAGTCCGACCTTCATGACGTTCTTGCCGTACGGCTCTAGGAACTCTGCGGGGATTCCCATGTCGGAAGCGACGTCTCCGATCGGGCGCAACGTTGCAGCCCGAGCGATGTCGAGGTCAGATGCCATGTTTTAGTTCCTCTCAACCCCGATTCGACGTGCAGAACGTGACCGTTGACGACTAGATCGCATTCGACGCAGCCGCTTAACCAGCATGGGGTTGTATGCCAGGGCAGCCTGGGAGTCGAGAAGTTGGTTCAGTCGTTGGTAGTACCGAGTCGAACTCATCGAAAACTCTTCGCGAATGCTCGATTCTTTCGAGCCCTGATATTTCCACCACTTCGACTCAAAGTCGAGGATCTGTTGCTCATCAGGATCCAGGCCCTGGGTGATGAGGCCGTGATCGATGTCGGGGGCGGCGCCCATACCAACGTTCCTCTCTGTGGACTGCTCAAACTCAGACCCCAGACTACGGCGGAATGACACGGCTGTCATTCATCGCCCGACGACCCGCAGCTGCCGCACTCCCAGACCCGCACGCCGACATACAGTTGAGCAGTGACTGCAACCCCGACCCCGCTGCGCGAGTTGGTGCACCCCAGTTGGGCCAACGCGCTGGCCCCCGTCGAGGACACGGTCGGCCGACTCGGTGAGTTCTTGCGTGAGGAAGTCAGCGAAGGGCGCGGCTATCTGCCGCCGGGGCCGGCGGTGTTGCGAGCCTTTGCGCAGCCACTCGACGAGGTCCGCGTGCTCATCGTCGGCCAAGACCCCTACCCCACCCCCGGGCACGGCGTTGGCCTCAGCTTTTCGGTTGACCCGCAGGTGCGCCCGATCCCCCGCAGCCTGTCCAATATCTACCGCGAGCTCGTCGATGATCTCGGCGTGCCGATGCCCACCAACGGCGACCTCTCACCCTGGGCTAGCCAAGGCGTCATGTTGCTCAACCGCGTGCTAACTGTGCGCCCGGGTGCCCCCGCAAGCCACCGCGGCAAGGGCTGGGAAGAGGTCACGGCGCTCGCGATCAGCACGCTGGTGAAGCGGGGTGGGCCGCTGGTAGCCATCCTGTGGGGCCGAGACGCGCGGTCATTGGCATCATCATTGGGCGATGTGCCGACCGTGCAGAGCGCTCATCCCTCTCCCTTGTCGGCCAGGGGTGGATTCTTCGGCTCTAAGCCGTTCAGCACAGCAAATGAGCTCCTCGCAACACAGGGCGGGGACCCGATCGACTGGACGTTGACGTGACAGCAGGTTTTGGCGCCGTCGCCCCGGACGTAGCAGCAGGTATGCCGCTCAGCTCGGCTCAGGCGGCCGGCAGCATCCGCCCGCAGGGCAAGACATGGCAGCGATTCGTAGCCATTGGGGACAGCTTCACCGAAGGGATGAACGATGACGACCCGGACAACGCGGGGGCCTTTATCGGATGGGCCGATCGTCTGGCGCCGCTGCTCGCCGCTCACGCCGACGACTTCCACTACGCCAACTTGGCAGTGCGCGGTCGCCGCCTGAAGGACATTGCGGGCGAGCAGACCGAGCAGGCGATTGCGA
>JBBSKS010000074.1:0-11405 GCA_038256095.1 Actinomycetales bacterium
GATTTACTGGTCCTTATTATCAGTCTCAAAATGCACGCCTTTGTGGCGTTGGTCTTAGTCAGCATGATCACGGCGGTGGCTACCGGCTTTCCCCGCGCCCGAGGTGCCCACCGTGGCGCTCAACGCCTTCGGTAGCACCTTGGGCGCGGTCGCGCTCTTGGTCGGGCTTGGGTCGTGATCGGTCGATTACTGGAGGTCACCGGCGACGCGCAGGTGTTGGCCGACACCCTGATCAACCGATGTGGTGAGAAGCGGGCGCCGTTCGCCCTCGGTCTTGCGGCACTGCTCTTTGGACTACCGATCTTCTTCGACGCGGGACTCGTTGTTTTCCTACCGATCATCTTCTCGGTGGCCCGCAAATTCGGCGGGTCCGTGCTGCTCTACGCCTTGCCCGCCGCCGGTGCTTTCGCCGCCATGCACGCGATTGAGCCGCTTCACCCTGGGCCGGTGACCGCAGCCACCGAGCTCGGCGGAAGCATCGGGCTGGCTTTGCTCGTCGGCCTACCTGTCGCGCTGATCTCTTGGTACGCCGGGGTCTACCTCGTCACCACAGCTTACGCGGGCAAGGTCATGGTGGGCATTAACGAGTCGATGCTGACGGGTGTAACCCCAGATGAGCCCTACAGTCTGGACGAGGGCGCGGGGGGATGTGCAGCCGCCGAGTTTTGCCAGCGTGCTGGGGATCTTGTTACTTCCGTTAGTGCTGATTGCCCTCAACACCACCTTGACTACGTTGCGTGCCGCCGGTTCCGTCGGTGAGGGCGACACGTGGGCGGACGTGCTCATCTTCCTCGGGCAGACCCCCGTGGCGCTGCTCATCACTTTGCTGGTCGCGACCTACACCCTGGGCACCAAGGGCCGTTCACTAGCGACCATTGAGGGCATCCTGAACGACGCGTTGGCTCCGATCTGCGCGATCATCTTGATCACCGGAGCCGGCGGCATGTTCGGCGGGGTGCTGCGCCAAAGCGGTATCGGCGCTGCGCTGTCAGACAGTCTCGCGGATTTGGGATTGCCGCTCGTGGTCTCCGCTTTCGTGATCGCGACCCTCTTGCGGGTGGCCCAGGGGTCGGCCACCGTTGCTTTGGGTGGTGATCCCTTGACCACTGCTGCGACGTTATATGGTTCGCTAGGGGGCGTGAAGCCCTTACATATCGTCGTCATGGGCGTTTCTGGATCTGGCAAAAGCACCATCGGGCGAGCGATCGCCGACCGGCTCGGTTGGGACTTCGCTGAAGGCGATGACTATCACCCGCAAGCCAACGTCGACAAGATGGCCAGCGGTCATCCGCTGGTGGACGAGGACCGGTGGCCGTGGCTGCACGAGTTGGCGCAATGGACGGCTGATCGTGATGCCCAGGGGCGCTCGACGGTGCTGACCTGCTCGGCGCTGAGGACGGTCTACCGCGACATCCTGCGTCGAGGGGGTGACACGTTCTTTGTGCATCTCACCGGCGACAAGGGTCTGCTGCTGGAGCGGATGCAAGGGCGTGAGCACTTCATGGCGCCCTCGATGCTGGAGTCCCAACTCGACACGTTGGAGCAGCTTGGCGCCGACGAAAAGGGAATGGTGCAAGACGTCGCCAATCTGCCGGGACGCATCGCCGCAGTCGTGGCGGCGCAACTCGACCTTGCCTGACCTTCGGGCGGTTAGGCGTTGACGATGGACCCTTCATCGGCGACTAGTCGCCCGTTGAAGATGACGGTCCGCTCGCTTGGCCGATCCATCACTGCGGACGTGGGCGTTTCGGCTTCGATCAGGTTGAGGTGGGCTGCGTCACCGGCGCGCAGACCTGGTCGATCAAGCAGCGATGTCAGGCGTGGCGTGCTCGGATCCATGATGCTGGCGCCGCCGACAGTGGCGACGGCGAGGGCGTGCTCGATCTGCTCGTCGGCTCGGAAGCCACTTGTGAAGGCTAACTGCCAGGTGCGGTCCAGCATGTCCGCGTTGCCGTAGGGCGACCAGTAGTCACGTTGCCCGTCTTGGCCCAACCCGACCCTCACTCCCGCCTCGGTCAGCGCTCGCAGCGGGATGCCCTGCCCCCCGCCGGGAGCGATGGTGGCTGTTGCGATATCGGAGTCGGCGAAGGCCTGCACCAGATCGTTCACCACTGATTCGCTGCCGTCCCACAGCCCATAGCCATGCGAGATCAACACACGTCCCTGCATACCGAGGGCTTTGGTGCGTTCGATGATGAGGTCGACGCTGAACCGGCCAAGATCAGCAGGCTCATGCAGATGTATGTCGACCGGCAGCTGATACTTCTCAGCTAGACCGAAGACGATATCGAGGTGGCGCACGGGGTCGCGGTCCAACGTGCAGGGGTCGATCCCGCCCACAACGTCTGCTCCCGCCTTGAGCGCATCCTCTAGGACCTGGGGCGACCCGTCCTCACGGAGCAGCCCGGCTTGCGGGAAGGCAATGACCTGCACCTCGCACCGGTCGCGATGGGTGTCGCGGGCGGCCAGGACCGCCTCGAACCGTTCGAGTCGGCAATCGACATCGACCTGGGCAAAGCTACGAACACGGGTAGACCCATGAGCAATCATCCGACCCAGGGTGTCCGAGACCCGCTGGGTGATGCCGACCTCCGCGTCGCGCCAATTCGCTCGATCGTTCAGCATCATGGCCCACACCCCCGGGCCGCCGGTGTGTGGGCGGAAAGGCAGCCCTATTCGGGTGGAGTCCAAGTGCACGTGGACGTCGGAGAAACTGGGCAGCGCCAATCGGTTCCGCCCGTCAATGGTCTAAGCGTCGCTGACGTGCTCGGTGAGCGCGTCACAGGCCGACTCGTCGTGCGGCGAGACGGCGGTGATGAACCCGTCGTGAATGCGGATGTCGGACACCGGGCCACCCCACGGGCGGCACCGCCGGATGAGCACGGAACCACCCGGCCTTCGCGTGCTCAGGCTTTTGGCTCTTGTCGGTCTTTTGGCTCTTGTCGCCGCTGACCGGTCATGCGGGTCGATCGTTCGGCCTCTGCGGTGGCGTTGGCGGCTTCTTCGCGGGCGCGGCGCAACGCCTCGTTGGGGTCCTCCAACTCAGGCATGTCCACCTCGATCCCCGAGGTAGGGCTCTCGGCGTCGTGGCGCAATCCGCCCGGAGGGCCGTCGAGGGAGGCGCCGTCGTCATTGTTTCCGCCGCCCAATGCGTTGCCGATGCCAGACAGGGCCTTGGTGAGCTCGGTAGGAATGATCCACATCTTGTTGGACTCGCCTTGGGCGATCTGCGGGAGCATCTGAAGGTACTGGTAGGCCAACAACTTGCTGTCCGGGTTGCCCTTGTGGATGGCGTCGAAGACCTGCAAGATCGCGCGGGCTTCACCTTGGGCTTCGAGGATGGCCGACTGGGCGGTTCCTTCAGCACGCAAAATTTGGGCCTGCTTCTCGCCCTCTGCGGTCAGGATCGAAGACTGCTTGACGCCCTCGGCGTTCAGGATGGTCGCGCGTCGGTCACGCTCGGCCCGCATCTGCTTTTCCATCGAGTCCTGCACGCTGGCGGGCGGGTCAATGGCCTTGAGCTCGACGCGGTTGACGCGAATGCCCCAGCGGCCAGTCGCATCGTCAAGCACCCCGCGCAGTTGGCCGTTGATCTGGTCGCGGCTGGTCAGCGTCTGCTCGAGGTCAAGGGAGCCGATCACGTTACGCAAGGTGGTGACGGTCAACTGTTCGATGCCCTGGATGTAGTTGGCGATCTCGTAGGTCGCCGCCTTCGGATCCGTCGGCTGGAAGTAGATGACCGTGTCGATCGAGACAACCAGGTTGTCACTGGTGATCACCGGCTGCGGCGGGAAGGAAACAACTTGCTCCCGCAGATCGACGACCGCTCGGGCCTTGTCGATGAACGGTATGAGGATGTGTAATCCGGCGTCCAAGGTGCGGCTATAGCGACCGAGACGCTCAACGATGACCGCGCTGGCTTGAGGGACGATTCGGATCGCCTTGGCAATCGCCGTGGCGATGAAGAGAACCAGCAGGATGAGGACGACATACAAAGCGATTTGGGCCGGATCTATATTCATCTGAGAGCTCCTCTAGTTGCTGACCGGCGGCTGCGCGGTGACTACCGCAGTCGCACCTTCAATGCGGATGACGTCGACCATTTGCCCCGGCGCCCATTTCTGGTGGGGATCGGCTGAGCGTGCGGTCCATTCTTCGCCTCGGAGCTTGACCACGCCGGCGCGATCGGTGACGGTGACGAGCACCTCGGCGCGTTGCCCCACGTTCGCGTCAGCGTTCGTCGTGGGGGCTGGTCCAGTGAGTTTGAGGCGCCGCAGCAGCAGCGGGCGAAGGGCCGCCAGCAGCAGGACTGCAGTAATCACAAAGGCGATGACTTGGACGGGGAACGAAGCGCCGAAGAAGGCGACTACCGCCGCGACCAAGGCCGCGCCGGCCAACATCGTGAAAACGAGGTCGAGCGAGGCGATCTCGATCAAGCCCAAGATCAGGGCAGCGCTGGTCCACCACAGCCACTGGGTTTCGCGTAGCCAGTCCATTGTGTCCCTCCTTCGATCGAGCCCTCATCGTATGCCGACGGGTGAGGAGGCCGACACAGCGCTCTGCGCTCAGGAGCTGAGGGCTACTGAGTGCAGGGTGCGTCAGGCGTCAACGAGGGTGTCGAGCACCCCTCGCGGGTTTCTTGGCGCCAGCGGCGGGGCCGACAAATCAGTCATCGGGGAGCCGACCGGTGAACCAATCCCCTGACAAGGGTCCGAGGACTCTTCCGTTACATCCAAGGCGAGGGGTTGCTAGCGCTGGGCCCGGGCGTGCCGAATGTCGGCATACGCACCGGGAGGTGGGTTCGGGTCTACCAGAGTCCGGTGGTCTGGAAACGGCGGTGGACGACCTGGAGGCGGGGCGCCGTTGGGTGACTCGCAGTGTGGGACGCGTGCTCGCCCTGGCCGTGAGCCGGGCGGAGAGTGCCCAGAGCGCGAGCGATGATGTCGAAGACCTGCTCGGTCTCGATGAGGAAGGCGTCATGACCGTAGGGCGACTCGATCGTGGCGAACTCCCGGCAGGCGGGGGCCTGGGCGATGATCGCCCCGTCGGCGGGGGTGAAGAGGCGATCGGAATCGACCACTGCGACGGTCAGGTCGGCGGTGATCCGGCGCAACGCCGCCTCGACTCCACCACGGCCCCGGCCAATGTCGTGACTGTTCATGGCTTCGGTCAAGACGACATACGAATTGGCGTCGAAGCGGCGCACGAGTTTGCGGCCGTGGTATTGCAAATAGGACTGCACCGCGTAGCGACCGCCCACAGAAGGTTCTTCGCCCAACTGGGGAGCAGCGCCGAATCTGTTGTCGAAGTTGTTTGCGCTTCGATAGGTGGCGTGGGCGATCTGTCGGGCCACCTCAAAGCCGTTGCGCGGGCCGGGGCCGGGGTAGTAATCCCCACCGGCGAAGCCCGCATCACCTCGAATCGCGTAAAGCTGCGGAGTGGCCCAACCGATCTGGTCGGCCGTGGCGATGGCGCTGGTTGCCAACGCAATGCACCTGCGCACCCGACCGGGATAGGTCGTCGCCCACTCGAGCGCCCGCATCCCCCCCATCGATCCGCCGATGACCGCCGCGAGCACCCCCACGCCAAGGACGTCGAGCAGAGCGGCTTCGGCCGCAACCTGGTCACGGATCGTGAGATGCGGGAAGCTCGACCCGTAGGGACGACCATCAGGAGCGGGACTGCTCGGCCCCGTGGACCCTCGACATCCACCGATCACGTTCGGGGCGATGATGAAGTGCTCATCAGGGTCGAGCACCCGACCTTCGCCGATCAATCCCGGCCACCAGCCCGAAGTGGGCTGACCTGGGCCCGCCTCGCCAACGACATGTCCGTCGCCGGTGAGAGCGTGCAAAACCAGGACGCCGTTGTCGCCAGCGGAGTTCAACCGGCCCCACGTGTGCACCGACATCCGCGCGTTGTGCAGCGTCTGACCGGCTTCGCATCTGAAGTCGCCGATCTCCAGCGAGCGCACCCGGGCAGCGGGCTCAGTCGCGGGCGTCGGCGTGAGTGGGGCCGGTGAACTCATCAGGAGGCTTTGGCTGCGATAAATCCTGTGCTGAGGTCGGCCAGGATGTCGTCGATGTGCTCCAAGCCGACAGCCAAACGAACCAGGCCAGGTGTGACACCCGCCGCCAATTGAGCCTCTGGCTTCAGCTGTGCGTGCGTGGTCGAAGCCGGGTGGATCACCAGGGACCGGACGTCGCCGATGTTGGCCACCAGCGAGTGAAGTTCCAGTGCGGAGATGAAGGCCTTTCCTGCCTCGGCGCCACCAGAGATCTCAAAGGCTAGAACAGCGCCAGCACCGGCAGGCAAATAGCGCTGTGCGCGCTCGTAGGACGGGTGACCCGGCAGGCCGGCATACGACACCGACTCCACCTGCTCTTGCTCGAGCAACCACTTTGCGACGGCGTTGGCGTTCTCGACGTGGCGCTCCACACGCAGCGACAACGTCTCGACGCCCTGGGCGATGAGGAAAGCGTTGAACGGGGAAGCAGCTGGGCCGAGGTCGCGCAGCAACTGCACGCGAGCCTTAAGGATGTAGGCCAGGTTGGCGCCGAGCGCACACCCGACCCCGAGGTCGCGGGCGTAGACCAGACCGTTGTAACTCTCGTCCGGGGTGTTGAAGTTCGCAAAACGCTGCGGGTCCTGGGCGAAGTCGAAGTTGCCGCTATCGACGATCACACCGGCGATTGACGTGCCGTGACCGCCGAGGTACTTGGTGGCCGAGTGCACGACCACATCCGCCCCGTGCTCAATCGGACGGCACAGGTATGGCGTGGCGACTGTGTTGTCGATGATCAGCGGGACGCCGACCTCGTGGGCTGCGTCGGCGATCGGTGCAATGTCGAGGACGTCACTGCTCGGGTTGGAGATGGTCTCGCCGAAGAACGCTTTGGTGTTCGCTTTGCTGGCGTCTTTCCACTGCTGCGGGTCGCTCGGGTCCTCGACGAAGGTGACCTCGATGCCCCACTTGGGCAGGGTGTGCGCGAACAGGTTTTGTGTGCCGCCGTAGAGGCTAGGCGAGACGACGATGTGGTCGCCCGCTTCGGCCACGTTGAGGATCGCGAGGGTCACAGCCGACTGGCCGGAGGCGACGAGTAGCCCGCCGACGCCGCCTTCGAGGTCAGCGATGCGGTTCTCGACAACTTCGTTGGTCGGGTTGGTGATGCGCGTGTAGATGGGGCCGAGGTCGGACAGCGCGAACCGGTTCGCGGCCTGGTCGGCGTCGTCGAAAACGAACGAGGTCGTCTGATAGATCGGGAGGGCGCGGGCGCCGGTGGCCGGGTCGGGGGTCTGACCGGCGTGGATCTGGCGGGTGGCGAACGAGTAGGACATAGAGACTCCAAGGAAGAGATGGGGCAGCCTGCCGCTGAGGGCGTGGCGCAGTTTCAGGGGGTGCTACGAGTGCTCACGCGCTCGCCGGGGCGCCAAGCAGCGACGTCAGAGGTCGCTGGTCAGCTGCAACGCATTCGGCGGTTCACGGCATCTCCTAGGTCTTGTGAAGCGTGTTGGCAATGTCTACCATCGCCGCTTAACCGAAGTCAATTCGTCCAGGAGGGCGCATATAGAGGTATGTATGCAGAAAATTCGGAGATGACTGGTGTTGTCCGCAGAGTCTGCTACGTCACCAGTTGAGCGCCGAGCCGCCATCTAGCGTCGCCAGGTCGTACTTGTTCATGCCTTCGGAGTGCACGGTCCAGAGGTCGTCGCCGATGACGATGGTGCGCTCAGCGATGGGGTTCCACTCGGCGCCCTTGGTCCACGTGGGCAGTTGCGGGCCTTCGGTCAGGCCGTCCGCTTCAATGGTCGCGGTCAAGACCCCGCCAAAGTTGTCTTGGGGTCCCTTCGGCTCCACCGGCAAGGATTCGCTCGTGTCGCCCCAGTCGGTGAATTCTTCTTCGACATAAATCTCGGCGGGAAGGAAGAACTGCCCCGTTTCGGCCCATGCGGTGAAGGCTCGATGGTCGTATTCGACCGGTGAGTAGCCCCCGGTCCAGGTGAGCTGGTCTAGACGCACCGGCTTGGTGAGGTCGCTGATGTCGAACAACGAGGCTTGCAGTCCGAACTCCTGGCCGGTCTCGATGTCGGCGTCTTGCCCGATGCCGATGAGTCGGTCATCGCCCACCGGGTGCAGGTATGCCGAATAACCCGGGATCTTCAGCTCGCCCGTGACCTGTGGGTCGGTGGGGTCAGAGGTGTCGACTAAGTAGAGCGGGTCCGTTTGCCGGAAGGTCACGATGGCGGCCACATCCGGCCCCAGGAAGCGGACGGATTTGATGGTCTCGGTCTTGCCCAGACCCCCCACCGACCCTGTCTCGACGAGCTCGGTGCCCTCCTCGGCGAAGATGGTCAGCGCAGACTCCGACTCGGTGGTGCTGACGCCCCACGGATCGTCCGTGGTGGTCGCCACCCGGACAAGGCCATTGATCTCACTCAGCGCGAATTGGTTGATCAGGGTTCCCTCAACGATGCCCGAGGCGGCATACGTCGCCTGTCTCGGGTCCGAAATGTCGAACGAATGCAACGAGGTGGTGATGGTGTCTTTGGGCGCGCGTTCCGCCCCGAACGGACGCGACCAGTCCCCCCAAGGACTGGTCGCGACAATCAGGCGGTCGCTCGAGGCGTAGACCGTGTCTCCACTGGCCACGAGCGACACGGCGGAGGTCGGTGCGGCCTGTGCGCCGTCTGCTCCGTCAGGGGAGGTGAGCTCTTGGGTCACCACCGATAGGGTTGTCAATCCGCTCAGCGCCTCGGGTCGAGCGACGTCTGCGCAGTCGGTCAGCGGCTCCACGTCGCCGGGGTTGCCATCTGCGTCAATGACCTCTTCGTGCGGCACCCAATCGTCGAGGGTCGAGCTCGTGATGACCTCTCGATTGGCCTCTGAGGCGTCGCGCTCCGCGCTCAGCGAGCCGTTCTTGGGGTAGGTGAAGCGCAGCCCCGTCGGGTCGCTCTCCATCACTACCCGCACGGATGCGCCGATCAGTCGAGCCGAGCGATAGCTGCCTTCCATCCGGGTGGCCCCCATCACCTCAGGCTTGCTGACGTCCGAGATGTCGATGCGCGTGATGGTGGTGCGGGCGTTCTGGTTGCCGCCCGGCGTCATCATCGAGTCCGATGATTCATCGTCAGACCCTATGAGGGAGTCGAACCACGAGGGATCTGAGCGGCCGCTGCCTGTGCTGATGACCACCAGTGTGTCCTGGTGCAGGAGCAACTCGTATTGGTAGGCGTTGCGGTCGACGTCGCGCAACGACAGCGTCGAGACCACCTTCTGACTCACGACGTCGACGATCTGCAGATGCCCCTGAGCCATGGCGACCACGATGGATCCGTTGGTCTTCACGATGTCGGCCTCGTCGACGCCCACTTCCTGATTGTTCGTCCCCGAGAAGTTGTCTGACCCTCCCACGGCTGAGGCGTCATCGGCTGAGTCTGAAGACTCGCTCACCGCAAAACCCTCATCTTCGCCCCACATCATCGACGGGTCGACATACTCATTGCTGCCGCTGAGACCGTAGGGCCCGACGAGCTCAAGCGCCCCCGCTTGGTAGTAGTCGAGTAGGTCTGCACAGGTTGAGAACGAGGAAAGCGACGCCGCCTGGGCCACGAACGTACCTGGCCCCGATGGCGTCGCGATCGTCGGAATTTGCTCGGGTGAGCACGCGGTGACCAGCAACGGAATGGCAAGCAATGCGGGAAGGTGTCGCATGAGGGTCTCCACGTCTGCGTCGGCGATGAATGAAATTCGGACGCGGCCGGTGAGGTTTCGGTTCCCTCTCGTGGCGAAATCCCTCTTTCAGGTGTCCTGACGGCCCTTGCTCACCATGGAGGCAATGCCCGCGATGACGAGAAGCGAGCCGGCGCTGACGACGAAGACTGGCCCAGCGCTCGACCAGTCAATGGTCACCTCAGCGAGCTGCAAGGTGAGCACCAGGGCCGCCACACCCAGGCACAGCAGGCCCAAGGTGAGCGTGACCCACGAGATGCCCGTCGGACGGATGATCTCGGGTGCTGTGTGAGTGCTCTGTCCTGTGGGCGGCTCTGGCCGTGATCCACCCTGCTCGTATGGCGTTTCGCGCGGAATCTCGATTGCTTCGGTCTTGTCCATGTCAGTTCTCTTCCTGGGTCTCGACGCGGACCTGGCCGAAGCCGAGTTCAACGTCTAGTTCGAGGTCTATGGGGCCATCTCCGATGACCGTTCGAGTGGTCAAACCCAAGCCGCCATCACTGAAGAAACTGTCCTGCGTGAGGATTTGGGATCGGTGACCGTCGCTATCTATCGTGGCGACCTGCGGCGATCCCTGGGACTGCCCGTAGTCGGCGAAGATGAACTCGCCCGCACCGACCGATGAGTTGACGACCACAGTGAGGTCCGGCGGCACGGTGATGTCCACCTGACCGGCGGTGAGGTCCACCGTCATCCGCTCAGGCTCGGCCCCGGTCAACGCTAGATTCGACAGATTGACCTCGACCTGGCCAAAGCCCCAGGTCACATCCTCTATCTCGGCCGCGGTCTGCGGCGCTGCGATGACGTCGCCGGCGGAGCTTTCCCAGCGCAGATCGGCAGGCAAGACCGAGGCGACCGAGGCGACTCCGGCAGTGACCAGGGCCAAGAAGCCGACGAAACCCGCTCGGCGGCCCATGATCCCCAGCGCGACCAAGGCCAGACCCAGGGCAGCGAGAGCGACGGCCCACGCTACGGCGACCGGGTTGCCGCCCCAGGGCAGCGCGTCGCTGCCCCAGGTGAAGAGTCCGAGGATGATGAGCACTACTCCCGTGGCCAAGGCGCCGAGGGCGGCGCCACCGGAGAGTCGACGGCCGCGGCGCGGGCCCATCGGGCGAGGCTGCGCTGGGGGAGGCGGTGGTGGGGAGCCCGGGGCCCCTGACTCGCCGTGTGCTCCCAGACCGCCCTGTGCTCCCAGGCCATCCTGCTCGCCCGAGACGAATCCGCCAGGAGGTGGCGGCGCTGCATACGACCCCTGGTAGCCCTGATTGGCGACCAATCCGGGGGTGCTGCGGTTGGCCCAGGCGCGGTAGAGACCGTACGCCAGGGCTCCGACGACCAGCAGGCCGAGGATGCTGCTGGCGAACGAGTCGCCGCCGTTGCCCCACAGGCCCAAAACGCCGACAGCAAGGATTCCCGCGGCGCCGATCACCGCCAGCGAGGCCAGCGAGCCGTTGCGCAGTCCGCGCTCGAGGTGAGCCGTCTCCGATGCGTCGGGGATGAGAGCCCACGCCAGGAAGTAGATCAAGAAGCCGAGGCCGAAGAAGAGACCGAGCACGATGAAGCCGGCGCGGATGACCAAGGGATCGAGGCCGACGCGGTGGGCGATACCGGCACAGACCCCCCCCATCCACCCGTCAGGGGTGCGCCGCAGATCGAGTCGTCGCAATCGGTCGAA
>JBBSKS010000075.1:0-11227 GCA_038256095.1 Actinomycetales bacterium
CTGGCTGAAGAAAGAGGGCGACGACGTCGAGGTAGACGAGCCACTGCTCGAAGTCTCGACCGACAAGGTCGACACCGAGATCCCGTCGCCGGTCGCCGGCAAGTTGACCAAAATCCTGGCTGCCGAAGACGAGACCGTCGAAGTGGGCGGAGACCTGGCCATCATCGGCGGGGGGGACTCGAGCGCCTCCGACAGTGAAGACACGTCTTCCGACGACGCTGCGCCCAGTCCTTCGAAGGAAGAGCCGGCAGCGGAAGCACCGAAGGAATCAGCACCGAGTGAGTCGAAGAGCTCAGAGACATCGAGTGATGACTCATCCAACGAGAGCTCCACAAGCGACGATTCATCAAGCGTCAGCAAGGACGTCAGTGCGTATGTGACCCCGCTGGTTCGCAAGCTTGCGGCCAAGCACGACGTGGACCTTGACTCGATCGAGGGCACCGGCGTGGGTGGACGCATCCGCAAACAGGATGTTCTTGACGCGGCAAAGGCCTCGGAAAGCGCGAAGGCAGAAGACACGAAGGCTTCCGAGCCCGAAGCCGCTGCGCCCGCCCCGGCAGCGGACAAGGCAACGGCGAGCCCGAGCCCGACTCCCGTCTCGTCGGCTTCTACCTCCAGCGGCGAAGCGGGTGACAAGCGTGGGACGACCGAGAAAATGTCTCGTCTGCGCAAGGTCATCGCAACCCGCATGGTGGAGTCCCTTCAGGTCAGCGCCCAACTGACAACGGTTGTCGAGGTTGACGTCACCAAGGTCGCGAAGTTGCGAAGCAGCGCCAAGGACGACTTCCTCAAGCGCGAAGGCGTGAAGTTGTCCTTCATGCCGTTCTTTGCCTTGGCCGCCGTTGATGCGCTCAAGGCGCACCCGGTTGTCAACTCGAGCATCGATGGTGACGAAGTCGTCTTCCACTCCGGCCTCAACCTCGGCATTGCCGTTGACACACCCAAGGGCCTGATCGTGCCGGTGATCAAGGACGCTGGCGACCTCAACGTTGCTGGCCTAAACCGCCAGATCGCGGATCTGGCCGAGCGCACCCGAACCAACAAAATCGGACCCGACGAGTTGGGTGGTGGCACCTTCACCCTGACCAACACCGGTAGCCGCGGAGCTCTTTTCGACACGCCGATCTTGAACCAGCCGCAGGTCGGCATCCTTGGCACCGGGTCGATCGTCCGTCGGCCTGTCGTCATGGTGGACGAAGACGGCGGAGAGACGATCGCCATTCGCTCGATGGTCTACCTCGCTTTGACCTACGACCACCGCATTGTTGATGGTGCCGACGCGGCGCGTTTCTTGTCAACGATCAAGGCTCGTCTGGAAGAGGCATCCTTCGAGGTCTAACGATTTTTCGGCACGTGACAACGATGGGAATTGAAGATGAGTGACGCCGCGAAGAAGCCTCAGTTGGTGGCTTTGACCGGAGCCTCGGGTCTGATCGGCTCAGCTTTGTCTGCGGCCTTGCTCGCGCGCGGCGACCAGGTGCTCCACTTGGTCCGCCGCGCGCCGCAGACCGACGGCTTGGCTGCCGGTCTGCGGGAAGCGCAATGGAACCCGAAAGAGAGTGAGCTCGACCCCGCGTTGTTGGAGGGAGTCGATGCCCTTGTTCACCTTGCGGGCGCCGGGATTGGTGACCACCGCTGGACTTCTAGCTACAAGAAAACGATCAGGTCCTCGCGCGTCAGTGGGACCGAGGCCGTGTCCAACGCCATCGCCTCGCTGGAGGCACCCATCAGGCTCGTGTCCGGATCGGCCGTCGGCTACTACGGAAATCGTGGGGCTGACGTCTTGACTGAGGAGTCCCGCCTCGGTGAAGGATTCCTGGCTGAGGTATGCCGCGATTGGGAAGCAGCCACGTGGGCGGCCACCTCCGCAGGAGCGTCGGTGGCCCTGGCGCGCACCGGCATCGTACTGTCCCCCCGTGGTGGTGCCATGGCCAAAATGATGCCGCTAGCCAAGTTCGGATTGGCAGGCCCCTTAGGCTCCGGTCGCCAGTACTGGGCTTGGATTACCCTCCACGACCACGTGCGATCTCTGATGTTCCTCGTTGACCGTCCAGACGTGATCGGCGCCGTGAACCTCAGCGCACCAACGCCCGATTCGCAGGCCGACGTGGTCAAGGCGTTGGGTGAGCAACTCAATCGACCGACGGTTCTGCCGGCGCCCACCATCGCCCTTCGCATCGCCTTAGGCGAAATGGCAAAAGATATCCTAGGGAGTCAACGTGCGCTTCCTACGGTCCTGAGTGAGGCTGGATTCACCTGGGACCACTCGGTTTTGGATTCGGCGATGGAGTGGCTCACCTCGCGAGCCGACGCCATTGACGTTGATCCCGACTCCTTGGCGACCCCCTACAAGTAGTTCGCAACGCACCACCGCGAACCTTGCGGCGGGCCGCCGTCGCGCACAATGGGGCTCATTCCCACGACACGAAGCGCCATCCGGCAGGCGTTCGCCGCAGGGTCACATCGACCACATCGCTGCGCGCCATAACCGTGCGTTCTTGCCCCTCGGATGTGATCAACGTCACCGGCTCGCGCCGCACGGTGATCCTCGCGGTGAGTTCATCGGTGTCAGCCAGTGATGCTGCCGCGCGCGGCACACGCTCCACCATGTCGACGTGCTGGACCACGAACTCAAGATCTTTCACGTGACTGCCCTGCGATATCGCCGCGCCGAGTTCATCTCGATCCGTGGTCATTGCAGCTGACCCGGGGCTGTGGGCCTTTGCCAAGAGGCCGGGATCGGCAGCCTCCCAGGCGGCGGCGCGGGCATCGATCAACGTTTGGATAGTGACTTTCTCAGCGGAGGTCTCGTCGACAGTTCCAGGTGGGCGAGTTGTCGCGGCGGACGGGGTGGACGCCTTCATCTCGGGCGAAGCAAGAGCTGCGCTCTCTGGGTTCGCGGACAAAGTCGTATCCGCTGTTGGAGCCGAGGCAAGGGCATCCCGCTCGAGCAGATTGAGAGGGCCCGGCAGGACCAGAGTCGAGAAGGCAAGGGCAACCGCCAGCGCAGCCACAGCCACAACCACCAGGCGAGCAGTTCCACGTCGCCGTGGGGCTCGGTGTGTTGTGGGCTGGCGAGCAGCCAGGGCTCGGATACGACGGGGCACATCGCGACCAGCGTCAATCTCAGCAAGGTCGATCGGCTCAGCAATCGCGCAGGCACCCACGTGACTCGCAATCTCCCAGATTTCGGGACGCTCCCCCGGATCGGGAGACAGCGCACTGGTCAGCACCGACACCACCCGGGCGGGCACGTGCGGTGCGAGCTCGGCCAAGTCACCGCGGTCGCCCACCCAGCCGGGTCCCGCTCCAACGAGCGCCGTCCAGATCACGACGGCAAAGGCGTAGGCATCGGATGCAGTGGTTGCCTCGTACCCCTCGGAAATCTCCGGAGCGCTCGTGCCGCCAGCAGCCATCGTTGCCAGCGCAACACACGCAAGATTGTCGATCCCGGTGTCGGCGAGCAGCGGCATACCCCGATCAGTGAAGAGCACCGAATCTGTGGTCAGGGCACCGTGCACCACTCCCTGCCGGTGTAGGTGCGTCAACGCGTCAGCCATCGGCGACGCCACGGTCAGGGCTTCCCCAACAGACAACGGCGAGCGCCTCGTCAAGAGCTCAGTCAACGATCCTCCGCCTGCGCTCGCAGTGGCCAAGACGAGCCGAGACGGCGCACTGCCCTCTCCCTTGACCGGAACGACATCATGGATTCGGATCAAATGGTCATGTCTCAGCCTCGATAGCTCGCCGGCGATCGCCAAAGCTCCCCCACCTGCCACGGCGTTTTCCCGGGGCTCCTTGACCGGCAGATAGGTCAAGAGAACCTCTAGGTCGTCCGCCAGACGCCGCGCCGAGGCCCGCACCACCGGCAGCACCGCAGCGACCTGCCGGTGGCTAGGGTCGATCGCGAAGCCGGGGACGTCTAGGTCACCGGTTATCGAACGTGGTGATCGCTCATCGTCCATAAAGTGAGCATGCCTTCTTGCGTCGCTCCACCGCTCAAGTTATCCACAGGCAACAGTATTCGGACCAGCGCGGGCGTCACCGTAGGCTGAGGGTTGTGGACATCACACACGTAGGTTTCATGCCCTCACCCGTGGACTACACGCGTGGATTGAGCCTGCAACGAACGGTCCACGCGGAGGTTGCGGCGGGCACTCGCGTTGACACCGTCCTGCTCTTAGAGCACGCGGCGGTCTACACCGCAGGCAAGCGGACCGAGCCGCATGAGCGTCCTACCGATGGCACGCCGGTCATCGACGCCGACCGCGGCGGCAAGATAACGTGGCACGGTCCCGGGCAGCTGGTCGGCTATCCGATCGTGCGGCTACCTTCTCCCGTGGACGTGGTCGCCCACGTGCGCCGACTCGAAGACATGATGATGGGGGTGTGTGCCGAGCTCGGGGTGGACGCCGTGCGCATCGAGGGACGCAGCGGTGTGTGGATTGCCGCCGACGGGCGAGGCGGCGATCGTAAAGTCGGAGCCATCGGCATCCGCGTCAGTCAAGACACGACCATGCACGGTTTTGCGTTGAATTGCGACTGCGACTTGGCCTGGGCAGACCCCATCATTCCGTGCGGCATCGCTGATGCGTCCGTTACCTCCCTGACCAAAGAACTCGACCGTCCGGTCGCGGTGAACGAGGTTCTTCCGCTCGTCGAACGGCACCTGCAGCGAGCGCTTGCGGGCGCGGCGCGCCACTGATCACCGGGTCAATCCGGGTGTCCTAAAGCACTCGTGCCTACCATCCGTCTATGGGGATACCAACCGACCACAAAGACGTGGACGATACCGCCGCCATCACCACACGCGGACTCCGCAAAACCTATAGAGGAGCGCGTGGTGTACAGGTGGCAGTTCGCGGCCTTGACCTCGATGTCCCAACCGGTGGCGTGCATGGCTTCCTGGGACCTAACGGCTCGGGAAAAACCACCACGATCCGCATGCTGCTGGGTCTCATCCGCCCAGACTCCGGCACCATGCACCTCTTCGGGAAGCAAATCCCGCAGCACCTTCCCGACGTGGTGGATCGCGTCGGAGCCGTGGTCGAATCACCGAAGTTCTACCCGTCATTTTCCGCGAAGCGCAATCTGACCTTGCTGGCCAACGCCATCGGCACACCCACAGAACGAGTCGGGGTGGTCTTGGACGAAGTCGGGCTTGGCGAGCGCGGCAACGACAAATTCCGCACCTACAGCCTCGGAATGAAGCAGCGACTCGCGATCGCTGCGACGCTGCTCAAATCCCCGGATCTACTGATCTTTGACGAGCCCACCAACGGCCTGGACCCCGCCGGCATACGCGACATCCGCAACACCATGCGAGCGCTCGCCGACAACGGCCGCACCGTGCTGGTGAGCAGCCACATCCTGGCCGAGATCGAGCAGATCGCCGACACCGTCTCGATCATCGGCAACGGCAGTGTCATCGCCCAGGGCACTGTGGCCTCGATCATCGGTCAAGGCGCCGGCAGCGTCGAGGTGGGCGTGGACCGTCCCGAGATGGCTTCGACCGTGTTGACCGGCGCTGGTTTCACCGTTACGGCTACCCACTCGGGTCTCATCGTCAGCGGAGCAGACGATCCCGCACTCATCACCCAGGCTCTCGCGTCCCAAGGACTCTTCGTGAACCGTCTTGTGCCGTCTCGGCGCGACCTTGAATCCGCCTTCTTGGAGTTAACCGCCCAAGATGGCCTTGCGACGGAGCGGAAAGCATGAACCGCCTGCTGAGGGTGGAGATCACCCGGCTGACCTGGCGCAAGGTGCCCCTGCTGTCTTTTGTGGTGCTGCTCGCCATCGTCCTGCTGACGTTGGTGGCCACCCATATGCAGGCCCGCGACCTGAGACCGGGATCCGAGGCCTACCAAGAGGCCGTCGCTGGTTACGAGGAATACAAGGCTGACCAAGAGGCGAACGGAGCCCAGTACCTGGCGGAATGCCTCGAAGGTGAGGCCCAAGACCGCGTGGACTCCAACGACCCCACGATCGACTACTTCTGTGACGAGCAGGGGGACATCGGCACCGTTCAGGAGTGGATCGGCGGAATCGGCGCACTGGAGCCAGAGGTGGGGATCTTGCTATCGGGCCTAACGCCCATCTTCTTATTGGTGCCACTCTTAGTGGGAGCCTCGGCCACGGCGGCGGAGTATGTGAATCGCACCATGGGGACGTGGCTGACGTTCGAGCCACGACGGACCCGCGTCTTCTTCAGCAAACTCCTCGCAGTCGCGCTCGTTTCGGCTCCCCTCACCGCGCTCATGGTGGCAGTCACCATCGTCGGGATGTTCGGGGTCTTTGCGTTAAACGGCCTGCCAGCTGAGTTGGACTCGGCGGCGTGGCAGACGTTGGTATGGCGTGGGGCACGGATCACTCTCCTCGCGGGTGTGGTGGCAGCCGTGGGCGCTGCGGCGGGCAGCTTGGTGCGACGAACCAGCGTGGTCTTGGGCCTCGTCTTGGTCTACGCACTGGCTGGTGAGGGACTCATCCGCGGGCTTGTGCCCTCGCTGACTCCGGCGTTGCTCGGATCAAACATCAGCGCTTTCGCCGAAAACGGCTGGAAGTGGTTCTCCTACCCCGGCTGCGACGAGAATGGCCCGTGCGAGGAGGTAGAACACACCATTTCTCTACTTCAAGGGGGGACCGTGGTTGGGGTGGTCGCTCTGGTCGTGATCATCGGGGCGTGGTTGGTCTTCCGACGCCGCGACGTGGAGTGAAGGGTCAGGGCATATCCTGAAGGTTCTTACCGTTGCTTGAACGACACCTACCGCTCAACGTCTGCATCTTTGATTCACCCGATTACGCCGTGGGAGGCACTACGTGACCGTCGCACCTGAGGGCCGTCGAATGCTGCGTGTCGAGGCACGCAACAGTGAGACCCCGATCGAGCGCAAGCCGTCCTGGATCCGCACAACCGCCAAAATGGGTCCTGAGTACACCGCACTTAACTCGCTCGTTAAGGGCCAGGGTCTGCATACGGTGTGCCAAGAAGCTGGCTGCCCCAACATCTTCGAGTGCTGGGAAGACCGCGAGGCCACCTTCTTGATCGGTGGTGAGCAGTGCACGCGCCGATGCGACTTCTGCCAGATCGACACCGGCAAGCCTGCCGACTTCGACGCTGACGAGCCGCGCCGCGTCGCCGAATCCGTGGTCCAGATGCAATTGCGTTACGCAACCGTCACCGGCGTGGCTCGAGACGACCTCGTGGACGGGGGCGCCTGGTTGTATGCCGAGACCATCCGCAAAATCCACGAACTCAACTACGGCACGGGCGTAGAAATTCTCATCCCCGACTTCAACGGTGTTCCTGAGTTGGTCGGCCAGGTCATCAACGCCCAGCCCGAGGTGTTTGCGCACAACGTGGAGACGGTGCCGCGGATCTTCAAGCGCATCCGCCCCGCTTTCACCTACGAGCGCTCGCTGGACGTCATCACCATGGGCGCCGATGCTGGCCTGGTGACCAAATCCAACCTGATCCTGGGGATGGGCGAAGAAAATCACGAGATCGAAGAAGCGCTCAACGACCTCCACGACGCTGGCACCGATCTGATCACCATCACGCAGTACTTGCGCCCTTCCCCGAGGCACCACCCTGTCGAGCGTTGGGCCAAGCCAGAAGAGTTCGTGCACTGGAGCGAAGTCGCCAAAGACATCGGATACAAGGGCGTCATGGCCGGTCCCCTCGTTCGCAGCTCCTACCGCGCAGGCCGCCTCTGGGCCCAAGCGATGCGCCACGACGGCCGCGAAGTGCCCGGACACCTCTTGCACTTAGCCGAGAAAGCAGACTCGCCCGCACGCCAAGAAGCGGCCTCATTGGTCGAGCGCACCGTGACAGCCGTATCCTGACCCGCATGGCAGCAGATTCACGGTCCGGTTCGTCAGCGGCACCCAAGAAGCGTCGCTTCGGTCGACGCGGCAAGAAGGACCCCAACAAGGTTGGTCGCGTCGCCCAGATGCGCCAGATCTTCACCATGACCCGAAAGAACGATCCCTCCGCCGTGTGGTGGATGGCCCTTGCGGGTCTTTCGGTGATGCTGGTGGCGGTTTTGCTGGGTTGGGTCTTCGACCAAGTCATCTACTTCACCATCCTCGGCATACCTTCGGCACTGCTGGCTGCCCTCATTGTGCTCAGCCGCCGCGCCGAGAAGGCAGCCTTCAACCAGATCGAGGGCCAGCCTGGAGCCGTCGGGGCTGTGCTTGGCTCGTTGCGCCGTGGCTGGTTCTACGACAAAGAGCCCATCGCCGCAGAATCTGGCGGCAAGATGCGCGGAATGCGAGACCTGCACAACGCAGCCATGGTCTTTCGGGCGGTTGGCCGCCCCGGGGTCGTGCTGATCACCGAAGGCCCCAAGGGCCCAGCCTCACGGCTGTCGATCGCTGAGAAGCGTCGCGCCACTCGGGCGACGGGCGACGCGGTGCCGGTTCATGTGATCCGTGTCGGTCAAGAGGAAGGCGACGTGCGACTACGCCAGCTTGTGAAAACCATGAACAAGCTCGACAAGAAGATCACCAAGGACGAGGCCATTACCGTGCAGCGCCGGCTCAAGGCGATTGGCAGCAGCAAGCCGCCCATTCCGGCGGGCATGGACCCACGCAAAGCAAAATCTACGCGTGCTCGCTGATCCGCGTACCGCCTAGGTCTGCGCCGGCCCTTGCTCGGGCTGGCGCAAGATCAGGGTTTTCGCCAGCCGGTCGTGCCAACCGCGTCCGTCGCGATCCCATACCAGCGCCGGGATCGCAAGGCAGAGCAGTGCGGTCCTGATTGTGCCTGCGACCAGGCCGGGCAGCGAAGCGAGCCACGCGGTGGGCGCGGAGGAGTCGTTGGCGGCTACTCGCACCACGCGCAAGCCCATGATTCGATGCCCAACGGTGTATCCCACCGTGCTTACGAGCAAGACATTCTCCATCGCAAAGATGATGAGCGGCACGAATGAGGCCAACCCACCAGTCGCCCACCGATCGCCTAGGATTGCGAGGGCAATCAGTTGACACAGGCCCCAATCGATGGCGATAGCCACGAGCCGGCGCCCAAAAGTGGCCATCGACCCAGGTCCGTGCTCGGGAAGGCCGAGGCGCACCCCGGGGTATGTCGGCTGCTCGCTCACGGAGTGAGACTAGCCGCTCGTAACACGCGAGAAACGTGAGGGTGATCGTGGGGAAATCGTCGTTGCATAGAGTAAGGGTGCTTCGGGTCACCTGCGTCGGGTAGACCTGCCCGCTACTTTCAGGAGGATCGATGTTCAGCAACGCTGAAGAGGCCATTGCCTTTATCAAGGAAGAGGACGTCAAGTTTGTTGACGTCCGTTTCTGTGACCTGCCCGGGGTAATGCAGCACTTCAACGTGCCCGCCGAGACCTTCGACGCGGATGCCTTCGCGACCGGTCAGATGTTCGACGGCTCTTCGATCCGTGGCTTCCAAGCCATCCACGAGTCCGACATGAAGCTCATCCCGGACCCGACTACGGCATACATCGACCCGTATCGCTTCAACAAGACGCTGATCATGAACTTCTCGATTGTGGACCCCTTCACCGACGAGCCCTACGCCCGCGACCCGCGCCAAATCGCGCTGAAGGCCGAGCAGTACTTGCGCTCGACTGGTATCGCCGACACGGCGTTCTTCGGTGCTGAGGCCGAGTTCTACATCTTCGACGATGTGCGTTTCGAGACCAAGCAGAACGCAAGCTACTACTACATCGACTCTGTCGAGGCCGCTTGGAACACGGGCCGCGCCGAAGAGGGTGGTAACCGCGGCTACAAGACGCGTTACAAGGGTGGGTACTTCCCGGTGCCGCCGGTCGACCACATGGCCGACCTTCGTGACGAGATCACCCTGAAGTTGGCTCAGGTCGGCCTATCCGTCGAGCGCGCACACCACGAGGTGGGCTCGCCCGGTCAGCAGGAAATCAACTACAAATTCAACACGCTGCTCCAGTCCGGTGACGACGTGATGAAGTTCAAGTATGTCGTCAAGAACAGCGCCTGGGCCGCCGGCAAGACCGCAACGTTCATGCCGAAGCCTGTGTTCGGCGACAACGGGTCCGGGATGCACACCCACCAATCCCTGTGGAAAGACGGCGAGCCGTTGTTCTACGACGAGTCGGGTTATGGCGGGCTCTCGGATATGGCCCGTTGGTACATCGGCGGGCTCCTCAAGCACGCGCCGTCGCTGCTGGCCTTCACCAACCCGACGATGAATTCCTACCACCGGCTCGTGCCGGGCTACGAGGCTCCCGTCAACTTGGTCTACTCGGCCCGTAACCGCTCGGCCTGTGTCCGCATCCCGATCACCGGCACCTCCGCCAAGGCCAAGCGCGTGGAGTTCCGCGTGCCCGACCCTTCGGCCAACCCGTACTTGTGCTTCGCGGCGCAATTGATGGCTGGTCTGGACGGCATTAAGAACCGCATCGAGCCCCCGGAGCCCGTCGACAAGGACCTCTACGAGTTGCCGCCCGCCGAGTTGGAGAACATCGACCAACTCCCGGCTTCATTGGAAGTCGTGCTTGACACCCTGGAAGCGGATCACGCTTACCTCACCGAGGGCGATGTCTTCACTGAGGACCTCATCGCAGCGTGGATCGAGTACAAGCGCACGAATGAGATCGATCCGATCCGTCTGCGTCCGCACCCGCACGAGTTCGAGTTGTACTTCGACCTCTAGATAAACCTGCAGGTCAAAGGCTTACGGCGTTCCCGTAGTCCGCAAAGAGTCCGCACGAGCAGCCATCGCCACCGCGACAGCAGCCCGTGCGGACTCATCTGCGTCCGGCCATAGATGCCCGTAGGTGTTAAGGGTGGTCATGGCTGAGGCGTGCCGCATCCGAGCCTGGACAACCTTCACATCAAGGCCGGATGAGATCAGCAACGAGGCAAAGTAATGCCGCAGATCATGAAAGCGGAAACCATCGGGTAACCCCGGCACGTCTCCCCTGGTGGCTCTCATAGCCCGCTCGATAGCCCACGGCGAGGACTCTCGACCTTTCCCATCCGTGACCACCGTTCGGCCCTGTCCCCGACCCACCGCCGCAGATAACTCCAACGCCAACTCTTGCGGGATCGGCACTGGCGTCCTCGACGTCTCGGACTTTAAAGGCAGATGGGGATACTGGATGACCGGCGAGACGACGCCCCGCATGAAATCAACGTCGTCGGCCCGCAAGGCGGCAGCCTCACCGGTGCGCAAGCCAACGAACGCGCCGAGCAGCACTGCGGCGCGCAGATGGGGCGGGGA
>JBBSKS010000076.1:0-11224 GCA_038256095.1 Actinomycetales bacterium
GCTCGGGAGCCTCAGTGGTAGCAGTGCTCATAGTTCAGTGCTTCCTTCTCACTTGGCATCGGCGAGGGCGGTTGCGCCACCCACGATTTCGCTAATTTCTTGGGTGATTTCAGCCTGGCGCGCCTGGTTGGCCAGCCGGGTATAGGTCTTAATAAGCTCTTCAGCGTTGTCCGTGGCCGACTTCATCGCGCGCTGACGTGCTGCGAGCTCTGAGGCGGCGGCCTGCAACATGAAGTTATAGATCCTTGACGTCACGTACTTGGGCAAAAGCTCGTCGAGAACCTCGGCCGCTGAGGGTTCGAACTCGTACAACGGGTAGACATCGTCAGCACTGTCGGGCTCATCGCCCTCGGCCACCTCTAGCGGCAGCAGCCGCACGACCTCAACTTCTTGCTTGACCATGTTGACGAAACGCGTCGAGACGATGTGCAACTCGTCCACCCCGCCGTTCTCCGATCCCTTGACGAAGTCCTGCACGAGACGCTTCGCGATTTCCCGCGCGTCCTCGAAGGTAGGTTTGTCAGACGCTCCTGACCAACTCTCTTCGAACTCGCGGCGGCGAAAACGATAGAAGCCTTCCGCCTTTCGACCGAGGAGGTAGGGGACGGGCTCGAGATCTCGGTCCTGCACCAATTCCCGAAGCTGCTCGCTGCGTTTGAGCACGTTGGCCGAGTACGCACCAGCGAGACCGCGGTCGCTCGTAATGATCAACATGCCCGCCTTGGTCGGTGTCTCCGGTTCAGTGGTCAGGGGGTGATCCACGTCTGAGAACGTCGCTACAGCCGAGACGGCGCGCGTGATTGCGTTGGCGTAAGGCGTCGTCTCGTTGACACGCTGCCGCGCCTTGACGACGCGGGAAGCCGCAATCAACTCCATCGCGCGCGTGATCTTCTTCATCGACTTAATCGACGTCGTGCGCTGCCTGTACTCCCGCTGCTGGGCTCCCATATGTCCCTCCTCAGCGCTTCTGCTTTTTGATCTGCTCTTGCTCGACGTGGTCCTCTTCCATGGCCTCGGCGTTGTCGTCAACGTCGCTGCCCGGGCGGATGCCGCCGTCTTCGCTGGCGCTGAACTGCTTCTTGAATGCAGCCATGCCGTCAGCGAGCGTCTTGGAGGTGTCGTCGCCCATCTTGCCCGACTCGCGGATGCCGGCTAGGAGATCCGCGTGCTCACGACGCAAGAAGTCGAGGAACTCGCCTTCGAAGCGACGAATGTCGGAGGTCGGGATGCTGTCCAGATGGCCTTGCGTGCCGGCCCAAATGATGGCGACCTGCTCCTGGATCGGCAGCGGTGAGGCCTGGCGCTGCTTGAGCAGTTCCACCATGCGCGCACCGCGCTCGAGCTGCGCACGCGAGGCCGCGTCCAAGTCCGAGGCAAACATGGCGAAGGCTTCCATCTCACGGAATTGAGCAAGGTCGACCTTGAGCCGTCCGGAGACGCTCTTCATGGCTTTGATCTGGGCGGCCCCACCAACACGGGACACCGAGATGCCGACGTCGATAGCCGGACGCACATTGGCGTTGAACAGGTCGCCCTGGAGGTAAATCTGACCGTCGGTGATCGAGATGACGTTGGTAGGAATGAAGGCGGCGACGTCGCCGGCCTTGGTCTCAATGATCGGCAAGCCGGTCATCGAGCCTGCGCCGAGCTCGTCGGACAACTTCGCGCAACGCTCGAGCAGACGCGAGTGTAGGTAGAAGACGTCTCCCGGGTAGGCCTCGCGGCCGGGCGGGCGACGCAGCAACAACGACACAGCGCGGTATGCCTCGGCCTGCTTGGAGAGGTCATCGAAGACGATCAAGACGTGCTTGCCCTGGTACATCCAGTGCTGGCCGATGGCCGAGCCGGTGTAGGGGGCCAGGTACTTAAAGCCTGCGGAGTCAGATGCTGGAGCCGCAACGATCGTGGTGTAGTCGAGCGCACCGTTTTCTTCCAGTGTGCTGCGCACCCCGGCAATGGTCGAGGCTTTTTGACCGATTGCGACGTAGATACAGCGGACCTGCTTGTCCGGGTCACCGGACTCCCAATTCTCGCGCTGGTTCAAGATGGTATCGACAGCCACGGTGGTCTTACCGGTCTGGCGGTCACCGATGATCAGCTGACGCTGGCCACGGCCAATCGGGATCATCGCGTCGACGGCCTTGATGCCGGTCTGCAGCGGCTCGTGGACGGACTTGCGATCCATCACACCGGGGGCCTGCAGCTCCAACTCACGGCGCTCATCGCTCTCGACGTCACCTAAGCCATCGATGGGCTTGCCCAGGGGATCGACCACGCGGCCAAGGTAGGCGTCGCCCACGGGGACGGACAGGACCTCTCCGGTGCGGCGCACTTCCTGGCCTTCGTCGATACCAGAGAAGTCGCCCAGCACGACCACACCGATGTTGTGGACGTCGAGGTTCAGCGCGAGGCCAAGTGTCCCGTCCTCGAACTTCAGCAGCTCGTTGGTCATGCAGGACGGCAGACCTTCAACGTGGGCAATGCCGTCGCCGGCGTCCGACACTCGGCCGACCTCTTCACGAGAGGCTGCACTGGGGTCGTAGGACTGCACAAATGAGTCCAGAGCGTCGCGGATTTCCTCCGGACGGATGGTCAACTCCGTCATTGTTGTCTCCTCGTTGGTGTCCCGCAGCAGGCGAGAGTTGCTGCTTGGTGGTTAAGAAATGTGTAATTGCTCATGTTCGTGTCACGTGCCGTCGGGCATCCGAGAGTCGGTTGCTGATCGTGCCTTCGATCACTTCGTCGGCAATCTCAACCCGGACGCCGCCCAACACTTCTGGGTCAACGACCACGTTGATGTGGACCTTGCGCCCGTACTGCTTGGACAATGCAGCTCTCAGACGCTCGAGTTGATGATCGCTCAGTTCGGTGGCGCTCGTCACTACTGCCGTGACCTGCTCTTGCCGCTTGGCAGCGATCTGCTGGTACGACTCGATAGCCCGGTCAAATCGTGCCGTCGGCGTGGCGACAGCATGGGAGGCAAGGCGCAACGTCTCGGGCGCGACCTTGTCGGTGAGCAACGACTTCACCAGATCGCCCTTGGAGGACTCACTCGAGCGACGATCGCTCAAGGCCGCCTGCAGGTCGGAGTGGCCTTGCACGATGCGATTGAAGCGGAACAACTCGTCTTCGACTTGGCCAAGACGGTCGTAGCGCTGCGCGTTCGCAAGGAAAGCCTCGATCGCCAACTCCTCGAGGGCCAGACGTAGGTGAGCGTCGCGCGTCCATCGCTGAGCCACGGAGAACCGAGCGACCTGTCGAGCCTCGTCGCTGATCCGCCCCAAAAAGAGACGGTCAATGAGGTCGGAGCGCACGCGACCCTCGCGTGACGGGTCGGACAACGCACGCCGCAGCGCGGATGAGCCGCCCAGCACTCCAGCCACAGCTAAGAGATCTTCGCCCACGGCAGTAGCGTCAACGTCACCGCGCAGCACCTCATTGAGAGTCTTGCGAGAGGCTATGAGTGAACTGCGGGAGGCCCCCTCCATCAGGACTCCCCGCCTACCGACGTTGAGTTCTCAGCGTCGCTGGCGGTGCTGGATTCCAACTCGGACAGGAAGCGCTCGATGACGCCGCTTTGGCGTGTCTCATCGTGCAGCGATTCGCCGACGATCCGACTCGCCAGGTTGGTCGAGATCTCGCCAACTTCACTGCGCAAACTGACGATGGCCTGTTGACGCTCAGCCTCGACCTGCTTATGGGCAGTCGCGGTGATGCGGGCCGCTTCTTCCTTGGCCTGCTCGCGCATTTCGACGATGATCTGCGCGCCCTGTTCCTTAGCCTTCTCGCGGATATCCGCAGCTTCGTCACGCGCAGTCGCGAGTTGATCCTCGTAGCCCTGCTTAGCAGCTTCGGCCTCAGCACGCGCCTTGTCAGCCTCTTCCATACCGCCCTCAATAGCGGCAGTCCGGTCGGCATAGGCCTTCTCGAGGTTAGGAACAACCTTCTTCAAGACGACGACATAGAGAATCGCAAACGCCACTAATCCGAATATCAATTCCGGCCAGTAGGGCAGAATCGGAAGTGCTGTGGCCTCAGGGTCATCCGCGGCCGCAACCACCATCACGGTGGTCAAGGTGTCAGCAATGGGCTGCACTGTGGTCTCCTCTTGCTAGATGCCGAGGGCGGCATCCGGTGTGAATGCTGGACGGACCGCCCAGCCCGGGGGTTTTAAAGGAAGAAGAGAACCAGACCGAAGATCGCGAGCGCCTCGGCGAGCGCGAAGCCCAGGATGGCAATCGGTCGCAGCAGGTTAGCTGCCTCCGGCTGACGAGCCACGCCATTGATGTAGGCAGCGAAGATCAAGCCCACGGCAATCGCAGGGCCGATGGTTGAGAGGCCGTAGCCAATGAGGGTGATGTTACCTTCCACGTCACTTCTCTTTCTGTGTGTTGTCCCGGCGGCGAAGACCGCCGGCGGCAAGAGTATTCAGTTGTAAGACAACGGAGACGAGTCAGTGCTCGTCGACCAGCGCGCCGCCAATGTACGAGGCCGCTAGCAGCACGAAGACGTAGGCCTGAAGGAACTGGACCAACGCTTCGAACAAAATCATGAGGAACGACATGCCCCAAGCGGGGAATGCCACAAGGGCGAGGAAACCACCTTGGGTGAATAACTCCCACGCCCCGAGGGTGAATACCAGAAGCAGCATGTGACCGGCAAACATGTTGCCGAACAGCCGAAGCGCCAGCGTCAGGGGGCGAGTGATGAAGAAGGTGATGAGTTCCAGCAAGAAGATGAACGGGATCATCCACACAGGCAAGCCGCCAGGCACCATGAACTTGAAGTAGCCAAGCACCCCGTGCTTCTGCACTCCAATCCAGTGATAAACCACGTAGACGATCAAGGTGAGGGCTATCGGGAACCCGACGCGACCAAAGGTCGGGAGCTGAATCGGCGGGATGATGCCCGCCCAGTTGTTGGCCAAGATCAACAGGAACATCGCAAAGAGCATGGGCACAAAGCGCATGAACTCCTTAGAGCCAATCATGTCGCGGGCCACGTCGTTACGAACGAAGTCGTACACCTTCTCGGTGAACCACTGGCCTTTGCTGGGCACCACTGCAGCGCGCTTGGTCGTTGCCAGGAGCCACCATGACAACAAACCGACCGTCAGCGCCATGACGATCATGGGCCGCGTGATGGCCAATGTCATTTCCGAACCGAAGACATCGACTGAGCCGAACCTGAAGATCGGCTGCCAGAACGTCGACGGCGAGGGCGGGAAGTCAGACATCGGCAGCCGGACGGCGGAAGTGATGATCACTAATACTCCTTGGTCCTAGTGGCGGTGGTCGGGCATGCCCAGATCACGTGGTCACGCGTCACTGGGAGGTCTTGGAGAACCATACCGGAGCCAGACCACCCACAAGGACATTCCCATACCTGCGAGAAGCCCGACCGGGACCGCAAACCCCGTCCCCCACCATTCGTCGAGCAACCACCCGATACCACCAAAAGTGATCGGTCCTCCGATCAAGTACGCCAGCACCCCCGTGGCCGCATCGGTCTCTTGCCCAAAGCCTTCGACGTGATGCCGGGGAGGCAAAGGGTCGCCCTTAGGCCTTCGTGGGAGGGAATCCATGGGGCCATCATTGCACCGAGTCGCCAGGTAACGGCGTGTCGATGATGAGCGTGCGAGCACCGAGGTATCCGGTGACTAGCCCGATTTGGTGGGCGAGTGCGGTGGCGAACAAACCTAATGCTGCTGCACGCGAGTCCAACCAGTCTTGGTCTTGCACCAGGACCACCACGCTGACCATCACCAAGAGTTGGATGAGGAAGACCGCGAGCGCACCCGCAATCTCGATACCGGGTAGGTGGTTCAAAACCAGACCTATTCCCCAGATCCCAGCCGTGAAAGCGCCGATTGCGATCAACCCTCCCAGCAGAGCAGCCATCCCCGCCCCGGGTCCTTGAAGAACCCATGCGATTGCCCCAGCGATCAGCGCGATGGGGAACGCCCAGGTCAAGGCTCGCCGATTCATGACTGTCACGACAGGGTGACGTAGGGGTCGATTCTTCGTCGACCCGATGGTGTTGGAGGGACGATCCGCAGACGGCGTTGTCACGGCAAAGGCAGGATCAGGGGGGCGCTGGAAAACATGATCAAAGTCATACCTCGGTTCGTTGCTTGCGCGTCCACGGCTGCCAGGTCAGGGTCACAGCCACAACAAAGACCACGGCGATGCCTACGAATGACACCCACGGGTCGACATACGCAAAGGAGACGGCACCCAGTGCAATGAGCCCTGACCACAAGTAGAGCAAAGCGACCGCTCGGCGGTGGCTATGGCCGATGCTCAGCATCTGGTGATGAATATGGAGTGCATCGGGTTTCCACGGCAGTTGGCCACGTCGGGTGCGCCGCACGATGGCCAACCCCATATCGACGATGGGCAGGGCCATAATCGCCACCGGCAAGAGCACGGGCAGCAGGAACGCCGTCAGCGTGGAGGTCGTCGCCGCACTACTGTTGGGATCCACGCTCCCGGTCATCGAAATTGTGCTTGCCGCCAGCAAAAGACCGAGAAGCAGTGCCCCCGCGTCACCCATAAACAACCGTGCCGGGTGGACGTTGTGCGGCAGAAAGCCCAGGCAGCACCCCATCAGCGCAGCCGTGATGAAGGTGGCGGTGGAAAAGACGTTGGGCGGGTCGAACTCCCTACTTACCAGGTAGGTCCACCCAAAGAAGGCCCCAGAAGAGATCAGTACGACGCCGGCCGCGAGGCCGTCGAGCCCGTCAACAAAGTTCACCGCATTGACCGAGATCACGACGATGAGGACCGTCAGTGAGACCAACACCGGCTCGGGAAGGATGGTCACCCCAAAGACCGGCAAGCTGAGCAGCTGCACGCCGAAAAAGGCCATCACTCCTCCGGCGACGACCTGACCAGCCAGCTTGGTCAGCCAATCCAATTCGCGGACGTCGTCCAGTGCCCCGACCGCGGTAATAACATATGCCGCCAGCAGGACGCCGTAGATCTCCATGGAGTCAAAGAGTTGCCCGAGGAAGGGCAGTTGGCTACCGACAATGACGGCGGCGGTAAACCCGACGAGCATTGCGACGCCACCGAGACGTGGCGTGGGGTTCGAGTGCACGTCGCGGGCCCGGACCGGCGTCACAGCACCGACCGCAAAGGCCATGCGTCGCACGCCGGTGGTGGCCACGAAGGTGAAGATCGCTGCGGTCAGCAGGACCAGCAAATATTCACGCACGGCTTTCTCCCCAGCCCCTCGGCGAGGTCAGTCGAGGGGCTGGAGAGGCCACGATCATGCAGTCGGGTATGCCAGGAACTGCGACAGCAGCGCCGTCACCTCTTCGCGCAACGCCACAGCGGTCGGGTGAGCGTGCTCGCCATCGGTCGCGGTCACCGCACGGTGGATGAGGTCGGCAATCTGCGTCATCTGCTCAATGCCCATGCCCTGGGTGGTGACCGACGGCGCGCCGACCCGGATGCCCGAGGCGATGTTGGGCTTGGCGGGGTCGAAGGGAATCGCGTTCTTGTTGAGCACGATGCCTGCCGCATCGCAGCGCTTCTCGGCATCAGCCCCCGTGACGTCGACACCGCGTAGGTCGTGCAGCGACAAGTGGGTGTCGGTCCCACCGGTGATGGGGCGGATCCCCCGCTCACCCAGAGCGCCAGCCAGAGCCTGCGAGTTAGCAATCACGGTCGTGGCGTAGTCCTGATATCCCGGCGTGGCGCACTCAGCGAAGTTGACGGCCTTGCCGGCGACGGCGTGCATCAGCGGGCCGCCCTGCATCATCGGGAACACGGCGCGGTCGATTTTGGCGGCGTGCTCAGCCTTGCAGAGGATCGCACCCCCACGGGGTCCGCGAAGGACCTTGTGGGTGGTGAAACTGACGACATCGGCATACGGCACGGGAGACGGGATCGCCTTGCCAGCCACGAGCCCGATGAAGTGGGCGGCGTCCACCCAGAAGATGGCCCCCACTTCGTCGGCGATAGCCCGGAATCGAGCGAAATCGATGAGACGGGGAATGGCCGAGCCACCCGCGATGATGATCTTGGGACGGTGCTCCCGCGCCAAGGCCTCAACCTGGTCGTAGTCGATGTCTTCGGTCTCTTGCGAGACGCCATAGTGCACCGCGTTGAACCACTTGCCAGAGAAGGACACCGAGAATCCGTGCGTGAGGTGGCCGCCGTGAGCAAGCGACATACCCAGGATCGTGTCGCCCGGCTTGGCGAAAGCACCGTAGACCGCCTGGTTGGCGCTGGCCCCAGAGTGCGGCTGGACGTTGGCGTGGTCCGCCCCGAAGAGAGTTTTCGCGCGCTCGATAGCCAGGGTCTCTACCTTGTCGACCTCAGCACAGCCGCCGTAGTACCGGCGCCCCGGATAGCCCTCGGCGTACTTATTGGACAACGTCGACCCGAGGGCCGCGAGCACCGCTGGGCTGGTTTGGTTCTCGCTGGCAATAAGTTGCAACCCGCCACGCTGGCGATCCAACTCACTGACCAACAATTCTGCGATGGCCGGATCGGCGCTCAACAGCGAGCCGAAGTCAGGGCCGTAATACGTTTGCGGTGTGATCTGGGTGCTCAAGTCATCTCCTACTTCACATGTCCGGAAGGGCATCCGGAGGGTCACTGCCCCACTGTAGGGGCTGTGAACGGCCCCGGGAATGGGTTGACCGAAACTTGTGTAATCGCGTTGCGACCAGCGCGAACACCGCTGGGCCGCACGCTGCCGACCAGCCGTGGACCATGGGCCGGGCCTCGACCTTGGCTCTCCTCGACAGGAGCGTCGTCGGTGCTCTCCGGCTCGTCAAGGTCCTCTGCCGAGGGACGCTCCAGCAACAGTGGGGTGTCGCCGAGCACCTCTTCGAGCGCGTCCGTGCTGATCGAGCCCTGTCGCAACACAATGGGCTCCGGCCCAGTGCAGTCGATGATCGTCGAGGCCCCTTGCTCAACGCGCGGCCCACCATCTAGATAGACGGACACGGCACCACCCAACTGCTTGTGGGCATCAGCAGCTGTCGTTGCGGCCGGCTGCCCGCTGAGGTTCGCGCTGGTGACGGCCATCGGGCCGATCTCGGTGAGCACGTCCAGGGCGAGCGCGTCGTCGGGCATCCGCAGCGCGACGGTTCCGTTGGTTTTGCCCAGATCCCACGACAGCGATCCCTGGGCCTTGAGGACGATCGTCAGGGCTCCCGGCCAGAACGCCCGCATCAGGATTTTGGCGTACATCGGCACATCGGTGGCCAGACCATCGACCGTGCGGGAGTTAGGGACTAACACCGGAGGCGGCATATCGCGGCTGCGGTGCTTTGCCGCCAGCACCATGGCCACGGCCACTTTGTCGAAGGCATCGGCCCCCACGCCGTACACCGTATCGGTCGGCATCACGAGCAACCGCCCAGAGCGCACGACGTCCGCCGCCGCCGCAATGGAGTCGGCGCGGGCGTCTGGATCGGTGCAATCAAGGATCACGGCGCATATTGTGGCACCTCTTCGTGAGTGCCCCTCGAACGTGCTCGCCGTGCTCACCGCAGAATCCGCAAGATACGACTACGCTGTAATCTTGCCCGACGCATCAGCCGGGCCTTACTAAGGAGATCCCATGCCTCGCAGCACCATTTGGACCATCGTCGGAATTCTGGCCATCATTGCCCTCGCCATCTTTATCTTTAGCGCGCTCTAAAGAGGGGTCGAGCCGCTCATGACTTCGACCATTCGGGGTCGACCAGTCAGGTCGCGGTGGTGACGTATTTCGCGCCAGCGGGCCATAGCTTCTAGGCGCGCCACAAGCGTCCGGCTTTGACTTTCGGCATGCTCCATCAGCAGATGGCCGCCGGGCCGCAACAAGTCAGCGGCTCGCGCGGCCATCTGTAGGGGTATTTTCAACCCGTCGCCACTGTCGCCATACAACGCGATAGCAGGGTCGTGGTCGCGAACCTCTGGGTCAACCGGCACCGCACCATTGGGTATGTAGGGCGGGTTGCAGGTGACGATGTCTACTTCCCCGAGCAAATCGCCGAAGGCTTGGGCAGCGTCACCGAGCCGAAGGTCGACGTCAAGCCCGAGCATTTTAACGTTGTGAGCCGCCCACGCATGCGCATGATCCGAGAGCTCAACTGCATGAATCTCGGCGCTCGGCAGCACGTGCTTCAGAGCGAGTGGGATAGCCCCGCTGCCGGTGCACAAGTCCACGATGAGGGGCGAGCCGAGACCCGCTGCCAGAGCGGTGGCCCGCTGCACGACGAGCTCAGTCTCGGGCCGAGGCACGAACACTCCGGGGCCGACCGCGAGTGTGATCCCAGCAAAATCCGCAGATCCGGTGAGGTGTTGCAGCGGCACTCGCGTCGCGCGCTCACGGACAAGATCAGCGTATGCAGTCTGTTGCCTGCCCGTCAGGGCGCGACCGAGCAAGCATTGACGCAACACCTCGGCGCGGGTGATGTGAAGGTGGGCGCCGAGCAGGAGCTCGGCGTCGGTGCGAGCGCTGACGATCCCGGCTTCGGTGAGCTCGGCGGTTGCTGCCCGCAATGCCGACTCCATCGTGATGCTCACGAGGAGGTGTCGGCCAAACCTGCCAGTCGCGCTGCTTCGTCGGCTTCCATGGCCGAGATGACCACGGGGTCCAGCTCGCCATCGAGCACGTGGTCGAGGTTGTACGCCTTGAAACCCGTCCGGTGATCCGCGATGCGGTTTTCCGGGTAGTTGTAGGTCCGGATGCGCTCGCTGCGGTCGACGGTGCGGACTTGTGAGCGGCGCTGGGCGGACGCCTCAGCCTCGGCCTCATCCACTGCGAGTTGGTGCAACCGCGCGCGGAGCACCCTCATCGCGGACTCTTTGTTTTGCAGCTGCGACTTCTCGTTTTGGCAGGACACCACGGTGCCGGTCGGCAAGTGGGTGATCCTGATGGCGGAGTCCGTGGTGTTGACGCTCTGACCGCCGGGGCCGCTCGAGCGGAACACGTCAATCTTGAGGTCGTTCGGACCGAAGTCGACGTCCTCCGGATCGTCAACGTCAGGCATGACCAACACCCCGACGGCCGAGGTATGGATGCGGCCCTGGCTTTCGGTTACCGGGACGCGCTGCACTCGGTGCACGCCGCCCTCGTACTTCAGTCGAGCCCAGGGCGCCTCGCCCACGGCGGGTATGCCGGAGGCGGCGATGGCGATGCGAATGTCCTTATACCCGCCGAGGTCCGAGTCGGTGGCGTCCAACACTTCGGCTTTCCAGCCGCGGCGCTCGGCGTA
>JBBSKS010000077.1:0-11169 GCA_038256095.1 Actinomycetales bacterium
GCGCCTCGGCGGCGAAGTGCCGGAAGAACTCCGCGGCGTAGCCAATCTCCCCGGCGGACTCGGCCAGCGGCTTGCCCATCTCTAGGGTCATCAGCAGGGCCAGGTCGTCTTTGCGCTCGATCATCAAATCAAAGGCACGCAAGAGTATACCGTGGCGCTACAGACCCGCCGTAGCCGCCCACTCAGCTTGAGCCGCTGCCGCTGACTCCAAAGCGCGCATCCCGTCTGCTGGGCTGGCGTCCGCGACCGTGCACAGCACCTCTTCGGTAGCCGGGTTGAGCACCTCAAGGGTCGCGCCGCCCTCGGAGTCTACGAATTCGCCGTTGATGAACAACTGCTTCGGCGACTGCTCGAGAAGCGGCGCCGCTCGACCGTTGTTGTGACCCATTCTTTTCCTCCGCACACCGTTCGTGGTCCGCCAAGGGGGCGGCACCAGGTGAGGGTCATCGTGACCCGTTATCGCCCTCGCCGCAACGTGCCGTGCCGCGCACCTTCCATCCACGGTCGACTTGCCACGGCCTTTGCCATTGTTTTCTCCGTGAACATGGTGGGTCTCTACTCCTCCGCCGATCCGAGCTTCATACGCGCCCCCTGGATCGTGGGCTGGCTAGTGGCACCGCCACTTCCCGTTGATCCGTCTCGTCTGGTCTTGCTCCTTTGGCGCCGTGGCGCTGGTCGATCCGGGGCGCCCTGGGTGGACCACTCATCGGGATTGCGGGCGCCCTTCTCACCGTCGCTGTGTTGCGTGGCTGTATGCCGACAAGGCGGCCTCGGACCCCCGTGCCGCAGCGAAGACACGTTGCAGGTCACCATCACGGCGCTCGGGTCGGTTGTCATGCCCTCGCTTCTGACCTCTGCGAGTCTCTGGGCCTCTCGAAACGAGATGCGTCAGCCGCGGCTCTCGGCTCGGTGGTGTCGAAGGCTAGTTGGGGGTGCCCCCTTGGCCAGACGGCAAGTCATCGTCGGACTCCTTGAGCACCTGGTCCTCGAGTTTGATGACGTGCTGGACGGCGTTGATCAGCGCCAAGTGGGTAAATGCCTGCGGGAAATTGCCCAAGTGACGACCGCTAGCCGCTTCGATCTCCTCGGCATACAACTCCAACGGCCCCGCTAGGCCCAACAACTTGCCACACAGCAGTCGGGCTCGGTCGAACTCGCCGATCTCACACAGGGCCGACACCAACCAGAAGGAACAGATGGTGAAGGTGCCTTCCTCGCCCTCGAATCCGTCATCGGTCTCGTCGACCTTGTAGCGCAGCACCAAACCGTCAACGGTCAGTTCGTCGGCGATAGCCAGCACGGTCGCCCGGATCCGCTCGTCGTCTGGCGGCAAGAAACGTAGAAGCGGGGCAAGTAACAAAGAAGCATCCAGCGCCGTGGTGCCGTAGTACTGCGTGAAGACGCCACGCTCATCCACGCCGTGCTCAAGGATGTCTGCCTTGATCTCTTCCGCGATCATTTCCCACTTTGCGCACTGCTCGTGCTCGCCGTACATCGTGGCAATCTTCGCGCCCCGGTCGAGCGCGACCCAGCACATAATCTTGGACGAGGTGAAGTGTTTGAGCTCGCCGCGCACCTCCCAGATCCCCGCGTCGGGGTCCTTCCAATGCTTGATGGCCTCTTGGACTTGGCGCTCCAGAATCGGCCAGACCCGGTTGTCGAGGCGATCTGCCGATTTGATGTGCAGATAGACCGAATCCAGCAACGCCCCCCAAACATCGTGTTGCTTTTGTGAGTATGCAGCGTTACCAATCCGCACCGGTCGCGAGTCGGCATACCCCTGCAGGTGATCAAGCTCGGATTCAGTGAGTGTCTTCTCTCCCCCGATCCCGTACATGATCTGAATGTCTTGATCGTCGCTGGCCATATCGGCGATGAAGGAGAAGAAGTCGAGGGCTTCCCAGTCGAAGCCGAGCGAGTACAACCCCCACAGCGCGAACGTCGCGTCGCGTATCCAGGTGTAGCGGTAGTCGTAGTTCCGACCCCCACCAATGGTCTCCGGCAACGACGTTGTCCCCGCGGCGGAGATCGCGCCGGTCGGCGCATACGTGAGGCCTTTGAGGGTAAGAGCGCTTCGCTGCAGATAACTGCGCCACGGGTGGTCGGGGAAGTCGCCGCGCGCCAGCCAATGCTGCCAGTGGTGGCCCGTCCACACTTGGCGGGCATAAGCGTCGTCGTAGTCCTTCGGTGGCGGGGCGCCGTTCCATGAGAGTGCGACGAAGCGCTTGTCGCCGGCTTTGAGCAGCGTCCTGGACTCAGCCTGCCCACCCTCAAAGCCCAAAGCCATGTCGGAGGTCAGGGTTAACTCGAGGTTTCCATCTTTCGACGTCGCAACCCCCTGGTGGTAGCCGTCCGAGGTGTACGTCCACTTCACCGTCTCGCGGCCGTAGTCCAGCACCGGCTCGCAATCCATGATCGTTTGCACCTCCCCGGACACGCACCGGATGGTGCGCAGCAAGACGTGCTCGGCTTCGTAGTCGGTGGGGGTGCGCACGTACGTTTTTGACCGATCGTCGGCGTGGTGCCAGGGGCCGATTAACAGCGCGTCTCGCACGATGATCCAACCGCTGTCGGTGCCCCAACTGGTCTCCAGGATCATCGTGCCTGGTAGGTATCGCCGCGCGCTAGGCACGCGCACATCGGTCGGAGCCACCGTGAACGAGCCGGCGTGGCGCCCGAGCACTCGACCGAACGTGCTGGGCGCATCGAAGCGTGGGATGCACATCCAATCGATTCTTCCCCCTGGGGCGACGAGGGCCGACACTTCACCGTCCGACAAGAATCCGTAATCTCCGATCGGGACATCGGACTGGGAGGAGTGAGCGGCCGAACGCGCAGCGGGATTCATGCGCCCACTCTGGCGGTGCGTCGCGATCCTGGCAACAGGGGGCGCTTGTCCAAGAGAGCTCGCAGTCAGCCGACTAGCATGGGCCACCACGTTAGTGAGATAAGTCGCAACGATGAGAGGACGAACGTATGCGGATTGGCATTCTGACTGGTGGGGGCGATGTCCCAGGTCTCAACCCGTGCATTAAAGCGGTGGTCAACAGGGTCCACGAAGCCGGACACGAGGTCGTCGGCATCCGGCGCGGCTGGGGCGGGCTAGCGACCACGAACCTGGATGATCCCGCTACTATCGAGGCGAATTTCATCACCCTGGACCCGGCCCGGGTGCGCACCGTCGACCGCAGTGGCGGGACGTTCCTGCACTCCTCGCGGACCAACCCCGGCAAGATGCCCACCAAAGATGTGCCTGACTTTTTGCTCGACCAAGCCGAGGGCGATGGGCCGCACGACTTCACTGGTCATGCGCTGAAGGTGCTGGACCACATGGGTATCGACGTGCTCATCCCGATCGGCGGCGACGACACCCTGTCCTACGGGCTGCGGATGCACCAAGAGGGCGTTCCCACCATCGCCATCCCCAAGACGATGGACAACGACGTGCACGGCACCGATTACTGCATCGGGTTCTCCACGGCGATTACCCGCGGGGTGCAGTTCATCCACAATTTGCGGACCTCCACCGGCTCGCACGAGCGGATCGCTGTCGTCGAGTTGTTTGGCCGCTACTCCGGGGAAACATCGCTGATCACTGCATACCTCGCGGGGGTTGATCGGGCGCTCATCTCCGAAGTGCCGTTCGACATCGACCGACTGTGTGAGCTGTTGGTGGCCGACAAGGGCCGCAACCCCAGCAAGTACGCGATGTGCACGATCTCTGAGGGCGCGACCATCGAGGGCGGCGACATGATGCTCTCCGGTGAGGCAGACGCCTACGGGCACCGCAAGCTCGGCGGGATCGGCCAGATCACCGGCGAGCTGATCAAAGAGCGCACTGGCCAAGACATCGTCTACCAGCAGGTGGGCTATCTGATGCGCTCGGGAAGCCCGGACTCGTTGGACCTGATGGTTGCCACGAACTTTGCCGTCATGGCCGCCGACTTGGCCCTCGATGGCTCGACCGGTCGGATGGTCGCGCTGCGCAACGGCACCTATTCGTCGGTGCCGATCTCAGTCACCGGCGAAGGCGTCAAGCGCGTTGATATTGACGAGCTCTACGACCTGCAGAACTACCGCCCCAAGGTGCGGCACGTGCGCGGGAAGCCGATGTTCTTGTACTAATCGGCGTGGGGTCGCGTCTCCGTCCTCTCGCCTCACCCGTCACAAGCGGCCACAGGGTTCACGTGCTCCCTGTGGCCGCTTTTGTTCGGCGTGTCGCCGGAACTGCAGGGCGGCGAAAGACTAGCGACGGCCAACGAACCACTTTCGGAGGCTCTCGATCCGCTCCTGCACCTGGTCGCTGTGGGCGGTGGCGAGCTCCGGCCCACCACACGTGCGGCGCAACTCGGCGTGCACGATGGCGTGCGACTGCCCCGATTTCCGCGCGTATGCAGACACGAGCTTGTTCAGTTCCTTACGATGCTCGGCGAGGGCTCGGTGTGCCGCCACGCTGGCCGACGCGCTGGCCGCCGCCTCCCGGCCCCCACCGGTGCGGACCTGCTTGCTTTGACGGTCCCGCAACACGTGGGCCACCTGATCGGGTTCCAGCAGACCGGGCAGGCCGAGGTAGTCCTGCTCCTCGTCGCTGCCCGGCAAAGCACCCAGCCCAAACTGCTCGGCGTCAAAGAGCACGTGGTCGAACTGCGCGTCGGACTCCAGTGCCTCGAACTTGCCGGTGCCATCGAGGGCCTGCTCCCCCGCAGCCGCCGCTTTCAGCAGACCGTCTTCCGCCGACCACATGTCGTCGTCGTCACGGTTGTTGGGCCGGTCCAGGGCGTGGTCGCGCTCAACCTCAAGGTTGCCAGCGTGAGCCAAGATGAGCGGGACGCTCGGCAAGAACACCGATGCCGTCTCGCCGCGGCGGCGGGCCCGCACCAAGCGTCCAACGGCCTGAGCGAAGAACAGGGGCGTCGACGTCGAGGTGGCATAGACGCCCACACACAACCGAGGCACGTCAACCCCTTCGGAGACCATCCGAACTGCCACCATCCAGCGCGATTCGCTCGCCCCGAATTCCTCGATGCGCTTGGAGGCCCCAGTATCGTCGGAAAGCACCACCGTGACCTTCTCGCCGCAGATGGCCTCAAGTTGTTTGGCGTAGGCCCGCGCGTTGGCTTGGTCGGTGGCGATGACCAGGCCGCCGGCGTCGTGGACGTGGCGCCTCACCTGCGTCAGCCGGGTATTGGCTGCCGCTAAGACGGCGGGGATCCACTCCCCCTTGGGCTCCAGTGCGGTGCGCCAGGCCTGGGCGGTGACGTCCTTGGTGACCGCCTCCCCGAGACGCGCGTGGATTTCGTCGCCCGCTTTGGTGCGCCACCGCATACCCCCGCCGTAGGCCAAAAACAGGACAGGCCGCACAACCCCGTCGCGCAAGCCCTCGCCGTATCCGTAGGTGTAGTCCGCCCGCGAGCGCAGAGTGCCTTGCTCGTCCATCTCATAGCGCACGAACGGGATGGCTGCGGTGTCTGATCGGAACGGCGTGCCCGTCAAAGCGAGCCGGCGGGCAGCGGGCTCGAAGGCCTCACGGATGGCGTCACCCCACGACATCGCGTCGCCGCCGTGGTGGATCTCGTCCAAAATCACCAGCGTGCGCGCCGCCTCGGTGCGTGCGCGGTGCAACAGGGGTTTGCTGGCCACCCCGGCATAGGTCACCGCGATGCCCTGGAACTCCGCCCCGTGTCGGCCCTGGCTGTTGCTGTAGTTGGGGTCGATGTTGATCCCGACCTTGGCTGCGGCGTCAGCCCACTGGGTGCGCAGGTGCTCGGTGGGAGCAACCACGGTGATCCGCTCGATCTCGCCGCGGTCCATCAGCTCGGTAGCGATGCGCAACGCAAAGGTCGTCTTACCTGCCCCGGGCGTCGCGACCGCTAGAAAGTCGCGAGGTCGACCCGCGAGATAAATCTGCAGGGCATCGGCCTGCCAGGCGCGCAATTTCTCAGCGGTTCCCCACGCCGCCCGCTCTGGATAGGACGGGGAGAGGTGGGACGCTGCTGAGGTGCTCATCGCCGCCCAGGATAGGCAATATTTTGGGGCGACATGCCCGGACAGCAGTGGTATGCCGCCCGGCAGGTAACCGTGCTACCGCGTGTCGAGTGACTGCTCAGTTCCCTACTCGCCGCCGTCTTGAGGAGCGCGCAAACCTTCGTATATCTCTTTGCAGGTCGGGCACACCGGGAACTTCTTGGGGTCACGACCGGGCGTCCAGACCTTGCCGCACAGGGCCGTCACGGGCTCGCCAGACATGGCGCTCTCCATGATCTTCTCTTTGCGAACGTAATGCGCCAACCGCTCGTGGTCCCCGGGCTCGCTGAGCTCTGGAGTGACGCGGGTGTCTTCGCGCTCCAACAGGCCCGTCGAGGTGCCGGGGCTGTTCGGCGCCTCCGGTGAATCTAGAGGTTGGCTCATCGAGGTCATCGCTGCGTCCATCCGGTGATTCTACGACCCGCCCGCTGCGGTCGACAGCGCTCGGTTGCCTGACTGGCCCTAATTGGCCTCTGGGGTGTCGGTGTAGGTCGACAGCCACGCCACCGAATTTCGCTGACGCGCCACCACGTCGTGCCACAACGTCTCCGCGGCTTCGCCGAAGGCATCGCCAGGCTCGGCATCCACGACTTGCCAGGCCCCGGCGTCGATCTCGTCGCTGAGTTGTCCTGGCGTCCACCCGGCGTAGCCTACGAAAACCCGGATCGCCTGGCATTGACCCACGATGACTTCAACCGGAGCGTCGAGGTCAAGCAGTCCGAAATCTTTGCCGATCACCTCGACGCCGATGACGGTCTCGTCGCCGCTTACACCATCACCGACACTGAGACCGACACTGTGCAATCGCACCAGACCCATCGCCGTGTCCATACCGACGGGGCCGCCTTGAAAAAGCGTCGCGGGAGCCGAAACGTGCTCATGCCACTGCGGCAGGACCGCATCGACGCCAGCGTCGAGTGGCTTGTTGAGAACCACGCCCTGAGTGCCCTCATCGCTGTGATTGAGGATCAGCACCACCGAGCGGTCGAAGAAGTCATCGAGGGCCGGAGTGGCCACCAACAGGCGCCCGGTCACGCGAAGATCGTCCAGGCTCATGAAGTTCCCTCCCCAGCAAGTCGGGGCCGATCGCTCCTCCATTGACGCACCGCAGCCACGCCCAGAACGATACCGATGAGGTCGGCTACTGCGTCCCAGGCGTCAGCTTGGCGCGTCGCGGTCAGCGCACCCTGCAACGGCTCGCTAGCCAAGGCGTGGACCACGAGGAACAACACGGCCCAACGCCACTTCAGCGCCGCAGCCAACGCCGCCGGGGTGGCGAACATCGCCGCGTGCGCGAGTTTGTCGGCATACGGCAGGCTCGCTCCTGAGCCGGGCGTGATGATGTAGAGGGCGTACACCTGAAACGCCACCAAGGCGACGAACACGAGCAGCCCCATATTGGGGGGCCAGCTCGATCTAGGCGCGTTGCTTGGCACGTTCGCGTGCCGCTGCCTCCACCGCATCGGCAACAGCCTTGGTGGCCTTCGGGTTGAAGACGCTTGGGATGATGTACGTCGGGTTGCGCTCGTCGTCGCCGACGACGTTGGCCAAGGCCACAGCGGCAGCGAGCAGCATGTCGTCGGTGACTTCGTCGGTCGCGGCGTCGATCAGCCCTCGGAACACCCCGGGGAAAACCAGCACGTTGTTGATCTGATTGGGGAAATCGCTGCGCCCAGTGGCCACTACGGTCGCGTGCTTGCCCGCTTCTGCCGGGTCCACTTCAGGCACCGGGTTGGCCATGGCAAAGACGATCGAATCCTCGTTCATCGTCGCGATGTCATCCCCGGTCAGGATGTTCCCTGCTGAGACCCCGATAAAGACATCAGCACCTGACAGAGCCTCTTTGAGGGTGCCGTTCGTAGCTGTCGAGTTGGTGTGGTCGGCAATCCACTGCAGGTTCTCGTCGTCGCCGTCACGGATGTCGGGGCGATCGGGATGGATCAGTCCGTTGACGTCCGCAACAACGACGTTTCCGGCACCAGCCTTGATGAGGAGCCGGATGATGGCGGTTCCTGCGGCACCGGCTCCCGACATCACGATACGGACGGTCTCGATGTCCTTGTTCACCACGCGCAGCGCATTACTCAAGGCCGCAAGAGCGACGATCGCTGTCCCGTGTTGGTCGTCGTGGAAGACCGGGATATCCAACTCTTCGCGGAGTCTGCGTTCAATCTCGAAGCACCGTGGCGCAGAGATGTCCTCAAGATTGATGCCCGCGAAACCGGGCGAGATGGCCTTGACCGTGCGGATGATCTCCTCGGTGTCGGTGGTGTCTAAGCAGATGGGGAAGGCGTCGATGCCCGCGAACTTCTTGAACAGCGCCGCCTTGCCTTCCATGACGGGCATGGCGGCCAGCGGACCGATGTTTCCGAGCCCCAAAACAGCGGTGCCGTCAGTCACCACGGCCACGGTGTTCCGCTTGATCGTCAACCGGCGGGCGTCTTCGGGCTTGTTGTAAATCGCCATGCAGACCTTGGCCACGCCTGGGGTGTAGACCAAGGAAAGGTCATCACGGTTGCGGATCGGCAACTTCGACTCGACGCTCAGCTTGCCGCCGAGGTGGACCAAGAAAACGCGGTCGCTGACGTTACCGACCTCGACGCCTTCAACCTCGCGAATGGCATCGACGACGCTCTCGGCGTGCTCGGTGCCCGAAGTGGCGATGGTGAAGTCCGCCCGCAGTCGTTGGCGGCCCGACTCCGTAATATCTACCGCGGTGACCAGGCCACCGGCAAGCTCGACCGCTCTTGTCGTTTCGCTGACGGCGGTCACCCGGGCCGGTAAGTCGATACGAACGGTAATGGAGTTAGAGACTGAAGGAACGGGGCTCATCTGAGCATTGTGGCCTATGACGCGCCCCGATGTGGGAATCGCAACGACCAATCTAGGGTTCACGCCACCATGAGCACTATTGAACTGACCGAAGAGACCTTTGACTCAACTCTCGACGAGCACAACATTGTGCTTGTCGACTGGTGGGCGGAGTGGTGTGGCCCGTGCAAGCAGTTCGGGCCGATCTTCGAAGAAGCGTCCGAAAAGCACCCTGATGTGGTCTTCGGCAAGATCGACACCGAAGCCCAGCAGGGTTTGGCTGCGAATGCCGCTATCACCTCGATCCCGACGATCATGGCCTTCCGCGAGGGCATCCTCGTCTTCGCTCAGCCCGGTGCCCTCCCCGCGCCTGCGCTGGAGTCGCTGCTCGCTCAGGTCCAGGGCCTGGACATGGACGACGTGCGCGCAAAGGTTGCCGAGCAGGAGCAGGAGCCTATAGGTGGCGATCGCAGCACCGTATGACGCGTGACCGCACCTGGCTCGTCGCGATCGCCGCAGCGCTGTGGGGCTCGTCCGCCTTGCTGCGCGATCCGCTTGCCGGGGCAGTGGACGCATCGTCGATCGTGCTCTACGAGCACGTCGTGATCGTGGCGGTGCTCTCCCCTTGGGTGCTGGGAGCCCTGCGCCGATGGGCGCAGGCACCAGCGCGGGTGCGCGCTGCGGCCGTGATCATCGGCGCCGGATCCTCGGCTTTGGCCACCACCTTGTTCACCGCGGCCTTCGCCTACGGCGACCCGATCACCCCACAGGTGTTGCAGAAGTTGCAACCATTGGTGACTATTGCGCTGGCTGCGGTGATACTGGGCGAGCGGCTGCGCCCTCGCTTCGCGTGGTTCGCGGTGCCCGCACTCATCGGCGCGTGGATGTTGAGTTTTGCCGATCCATTTTCCATTGCGATTGCGGATGCCCAGGCCGCCGCACTGGCACTGGGCGCCGCTGCACTCTGGGCAGGTGGCACCGTGCTGGGCCGTGTCGTCGGCGCCGAGTTGGGTGCCCGCGACACGTTAGTGCTGCGGTTCGCCTTTGGCCTTCCCTCGGCCGCGATCATCGTGGCGTTGCTGGGTGCGCAATGGACGATGCCGGTGAAGCACGCCCCGTCACTGATCGCCTTGGCGCTGATCCCGGGACTATTGGCTTTAGCTCTGTACTACGTCGCGCTAGAGCGCACTGCTGCTTCTCGAGCGACGCTGGCCGAGCTGATGTTCCCGGTGACCGCTGCCATCGTGGGCGTCACAATGCTGGAAGCCACACTGACCTCCAGCCGCTGGGTCGGGCTCGCCATCGTGGTGGTGAGCATCACCGCGCTGGCGCTCAACGAGCGGCGTTCGACCCGCCCCTCGGTGATGGTCGACCCCAGCGTCACCGGGGAAAAAATCCCTGGCTAGCGACATACCGACGCAAACAGAGCGCGGCTCCCCCTCAAGGGTGTCGGGCTCTTTTTGTTGTGCCAGCTCTTGCACTGACCAGTGTGATGTGACCACGATGGTGGAGGTGGCGGGAATCTCCGCCTAACTCCTCTGACCTGGAAAAACGCAGAGTCGGGAACCGCTGCGTCAGTAGTGTGCCAGTTGAGCGGTCACCTCTACTGGCACTTGGGAATCCCCTGCCGCTGGCGTGGCGTCGTGTGTCGGTGACATGGTCCCCGGGGTTCCAGCCAACGGTCACGTGATGGCCACAACACCCTGCGAGGCCGTACCCGGTCGCCGACAGTCAACCTGCCGTTTGCGCAATCGGCTTGGCTGTTGTGACACTCCGATAGGAAGCCCGGGGCTTGAGTAGATGTGGAGCAAACCCAGCGAACGCAGCTCATTGCTCGGCGGCAGTTCAAGTCCCTGTCGCAGGCCGCCGAGCGGACCGGCCTAAGTACGCGGACGTTGCGTCGACGTATCGCGGCCGGCGATCTCACCGCGTACCGGTCTGGGCCAAGGATCATCCGAGTGGACCCTAGAAACGTTGACGATCTCTTGGTGCCACTTCGCACAGTGCAGACGTACCCGATTTGAAGCTCGCCAGAGCACGGGCACGGACTTGCCTTGAGGCGATCTCACTGATGCAACTGCCGGCTAGACGTCCCGGAGAAACGCTCATGTCTGTGATCCGCTCAGAGTCGTGACCCGAGCACCCACCTACTGACGAAGGTGCATATCTCCGCCCGCTCTTCACGTGCCCCATTTCGTAGCCCACTTAGACGCAGGTCCGGGCGCCCGGATCTGCCCATGGTCGTTACATCGCTGTATAGCCGAGAGTCGGATGCCGCGGGTTTCCCGACGCAGCCCTGTCCTGGCGGTGACTGGTCTCGCGTGCCCCAGGGCC